>JAYPCR010000029.1:0-8538 GCA_038124805.1 Candidatus Pelagibacteraceae bacterium | reverse complement strand
GTAGATGAACTGAGAGTTCAAAAAAAATAATATTTATTTCTTATAATTAATTACATCTGCTGAATAAGCTGCAACAGATGCTAAATTTAAAATATCTGAAGTTGACGATCTTAGTGGTGCAATTTCAATAGGTTGATCTAGACCAATTAATAATGGCCCAATCACTTTTGCTCTACTCATTGATTTAATTGTTTTGAATGTTATTGCGGCACTGTGAAGACCAGGCATAATTAGTATATTTGCATTACCAACGATTTCAGAAAATGGATATAATTCTTTATAGATTTCATCTAATGCAACATCAGGCTGCATATCTCCATCAAATTTAAAATCTACTTTTTTATGTTTTAGTATATCAACAGCTTCTCTAATTTGGGTAGTTCTTGATGTAATGGGTTGTCCAAATGTAGAGTGAGATAGAAAAGCAACTTTTGGATCAAAACCAAATAATCTTGCTATTCTTGAAGAAGAGATGGCTATATCAGCTAGCTGATTAGCATTTGGCCATTCGTGCACTGAAGTATCTGCTAGGAATATAGTTTTACCTCTATTTACTATTAAACTTAATCCAAAAAGAATTTCATCTTTTCTATTGCTTGTAACAGTAAGCACTTTTTCTAAAGATGATGAAAATCTTCTAGTGTTTCCGGTGACCATTGCATCTGCATCACCACAAGCCACCATACAACTAGCCCATATTACCCTATCATTCCTGACTAATTTATCACAATCTCTTTCCAGCAGCCCTTGCTCTCTTTGTAATTTTTCAAATAAATATTTTGTATATTTTTCTCTTTTATCATTATCTGTTGCATTGATAATTTCTATTTCAAAATTTTGGCTGTATCCAATTTCAACTAATTTTTCTCTAACTATTGACTCTTTAGCAATTAATATGGGTATACCTAATCCACTATTTTTAAAAGCTATAGCTGCTTTTAAATTATTTTCATCTTCGCCATCTGCGAATACTACTTTTTTGGGATTTTTTTTAATTTTAGCATTGATACCTTGAATAATTGTTACTGAAGGATCTAATCTATTTTTTAATTCTTCTTTATAATTTTCTAAGTTCTCTATTTTTTTTCTTGCAACTCCAGTTTCCATAGCTGCTTTAGCAACTGCACTTGAAATTTCAGTAATTAATCTTGGATCGAATGTAGAAGGGATTATATAATCTTTTCCATACTTAGGTCTTTCTCCTCCCATTGCAGCAACCACTTCATCAGGAACTTCTTTTCTAGCAAGTTCAGCAATAGCTTTAGCTGCAGCAACTTTCATTTCTTCATTAATTATTTTTGCTCTAACATCAAGAGCACCTCTAAAGATATATGGAAAGCCAATTAAATTATTAACTTGATTAGGATAATCAGATCTTCCTGTTGCAATAATTGCATCATTTCTTACTTCTTCTATCTCTTCAGGTAATATTTCTGGATCTGGATTTGCGCATGCAAAGATAATTGGATTTTTTGCCATCTTTTTTACAAATTCTTTTTTAAACGCACCTTTAGCTGAAAGACCTAAAAAAACATCTGCTCCTTCGATAGCATCCTCTAGTGTTCTTTTTTTAGTTTCAACAGCGTGAGCCGATTTCCATTGATCCATTCCTTCTGTTCTACCTTTAAAAATAACTCCTTTTCTATCTAGCATGATTACATTTTCATGTTTAACTCCAGAATTTTTGAATAATTCAGTACATGCAATTGCAGAAGCTCCTGCGCCGTTGACTACTACTTTTATATCTTTTATTGATTTACCGCTTATATCTAATGCATTTAGAAGTGCAGCAGTTGTAATAATTGCTGTACCATGCTGATCATCATGAAATACGGGAATATCTAAAATTTCTTTTAATTTTTGTTCAATAATAAAACAATCGGGAGCTGCAATATCTTCCAAGTTTATTCCTCCAAAACTTGGAGCAAAATTTTTTATTGAATTAATTATTTCATTTGCATCTGAGCAATCTATTTCTAGATCTATAGAGTCTATGTCAGCAAACCTTTTAAATAAAACTGCTTTACCTTCCATTACTGGTTTTGAAGCTAATGCTCCTAAATTTCCCATTCCAAGTATAGCTGAACCATTACTTATAACTGCTACAAGATTTCCTTTGCTGGTATAATCATAAGCAGCATCAGGGTTTTCACTGATCATTTTTACAGGTACTGCCACTCCTGGAGAGTAAGCAAGAGCAAGATCTCTCTTGGTTGTCATATTTTTTGAAGATATGATTTCTATCTTTCCAGGCTTTTTATCTCTGTGAAAATCTAAAGCTTCTTTATCTGTATAATGATCAATCTTATTTTTTTTCATTTAAGTTAATTAGGTGTACAATAGGGTAAAATTAAGACTAATATGATTTATGAACCTAATTAAGTCAACAGGGACTTTTGGATTTTTTACGATAATTAGCCGATTACTTGGTTATTTAAGGGACATTTTAATAGCAATATTTCTTGGTGCAGGTTTTTTAGCAGATGCCTTTTTTGTAGCATTTAGAATTCCAAATACCTTTAGAAGATTATTTGCTGAAGGAACTTTTAATGCTGCATTTGTACCAAGTTATGCTGGTGAAATAATTAAGGGGAAAAAATATTCAAATGAATTTGCTAATGCAATTTTTAATTTATTGTTTTTAAGTTTATTTTTTCTAGTTCTTCTAATTGAAATTTTTATGCCTGCTTTTGTCTCTTTAATTGCACCAGGTTTTATAGATGACAAAAGTAAAATGGAAATTGCAATTATTTTAACCAGAATAACTTTTCCATTTTTATTTTTTATCAGTTTAGCATCTTTTTTTGCAGCTATTTTAAATTCTCACAATAGATTTGCTGCTGCTTCAGCTGCACCTATAATTTTAAATTTAGTTTTAATTGGTATTCTCGTTTTTTCTAAAAAATTAAATGATGATCTTGTTTATTATTTAGCATTTGGAGTTTCTGTTGCTGGGGTACTTCAATTATTTTTTTTATATTTTTTTGTAAAAGATTTTTTTAATTTAAAATTTAACTTTCAAATTAAAATAAATGAAAAAGTAAAAATTTTTTTTAAGAAATTGTTACCCAGCATATTTGCTTCGGGAGTTACCCAGATTAATATTCTAGTTGGCACTATAATTGCGTCATTTCAAGCAAGTGCAGTTTCTTTTTTATACTATGCCGATCGTATTTATCAGATTAATTTAGCAATAGCAGGTATTGCAATTGGTGTTGTAATTTTGCCCCAACTTTCAAAATATATTAAGACAAAAAAAAAAGATAAAATTCTTTTAATTCAAAATAAAGCGCTAGAATTAAGTTTTTTTCTAAGTTTACCAGCTATGATTGCTCTATTAATAGGATCTGAAGAGATAATTTCGGCTTTATTTGGTTATGGCTCATTTGATCAAAAGGCAGTATTAAATTCTGCTAAAGCACTTTATTATTTTAGTATAGGTCTACCAGCTTTTGCATTAATAAAAGTTTTTTCAAGTTTCTTTTTTGCCAATAATGACACAAAGACACCTTTTTATATTTCACTAATTTCAGTTGTTCTTAATATTGTTATCAGCTTTTCTTTTTTTGCTAGCGTAGGTTTTATAATTATTCCAATTGCTACAACAATATCTTCTTGGTTTAATACTATTTTGTTGTTTGTTTTTTTAAAACATAGAAGTTTATTTTATTTTAATACAATTTTTATCGTAAGGTTTTTAAAAATATCTATATCCTCTTTAGTTATGGGAATATTTTTTAATAATTTAATTATATTTTTTGATGATCAATTATCCTATAATCATAATTTTAAAGCATTTTATTTAATAGCTTGTGTAGTATTAAGTTTAATATTTTATTTATTAATATCTTATTTCATCAAAGCTTTTAAAATAAGTGATATTCAACTAAAGTATTAATTTATGGGTAAAAAAATTTTCTCAGGAGTTCAGCCAACCGGCAATCTTCATTTAGGAAATTATCTTGGGGCAATTAAAAATTTTGTAGAATTAGGTAATGATAAACAAAATAGTTGTGTTTTTTGTGTTGTTGATCTTCATGCGATTACAGTAAAACAAGACCCTAAAGAGTTAAAAAAAAATATTAGAGAAACAGTAGCAACCTTTATTGCAAGCGGGATAGACCCTGAAAAAAGTATTATATTTAATCAATCTAGAGTTTCTGCCCATGCAGAAGCAGCTTGGATTTTAAGCTGTGTAGCTCGAATGGGTTGGTTAAATCGTATGACTCAATTTAAGGAAAAAGCAGGAAAAGATAAAGAAAAAGCAAGTGTTGGCTTATATTCTTACCCAGTATTAATGGCTGCCGATATATTATTATATGATGCATCACATGTTCCTGTTGGCGATGATCAGAAACAACATTTAGAGCTTTGTAGAGATATTGCTCAAAAATTTAATAATGATTTTCAATGTGAGGATTTTTTAAAAGTTCCAGAGCCTTTAATTCAAAAAGAATTTTCTAGAATAATGAGTTTAAAAGATGGAACTAAAAAAATGAGCAAATCAGAACTTTCAGATTCAAGCAGAATTAATTTAACAGATGATAAAGATTTGATTGTGAGTAAAATTAAAAAAGCAAAAACAGATCCTTTGCCAATGCCTTCATCAGTTTCTGAACTTGATCAAAGACCTGAGGCTAAAAATTTAATTGGTATTTACTCAAGTTTAACTAATTTAAGTTTTGAACAATCAGTTGCAAAATATTCAGGAAAAAACTTTTCAGAATTTAAAAATCAATTATCACAAGTTTTGGTTGAAAAAATTGAACCAATATCTCAAGAAATAAAAAAATTATTAAGTGATCAAAAATATTTAGATGATATTCTTGATAAAGGCTTTGAAAATGCAAATTTAATTGCCTCTAAAAAGGTAGAAAAAATAAAAGAAATCATAGGTTTTTAAAAAAAATTTATTATCAAGTTTCAATTTATTAATTATTAACTATATATTAGCTATGTTCGTTCAAACTGAAAACACACCTAACCCTAATTCCCTGAAATTTTTGCCAGGCAAAAAAGTTTCAAATAGCGGCTCTTATGAAATTACAAAAAAAGATAATATTAATAATGAATTAGTAAGAAATATTTTATCTATAATTGGTGTTGAAGGAGTTTTTTTGGGTGATGAATTTATTTCTGTTAATAAAAATGATGAAACTAATTGGGAAGATATCAAACACATAGTCATTTCATTAATTAATGATTTTTATTCTGATGGAAAAGAATTTGTTATTGATAAGCAAATAAATGAAGTATCTAAAGATTTGTTAGAAATTGAAGAAAAAATAATAAAAATTTTAGACCAAAAAATTAGACCAGCAGTTGCAAGGGATGGTGGTGATATAAAATTTCGAGAATTTAAAGATGGAATTGTTAAGGTTCAGCTACAAGGGAGCTGTTCTGGTTGTCCAAGTTCAACTATGACATTAAAGCAAGGTGTTCAAAACCTATTATGTCATTATTTGCCGGAAGTTAAAGAAGTAATAGCAGTTCAGTAATGAAAAAAAAAATTATTAAAAAAACAAAAAAAACTATTCAATTTTTTGATGAACGTAGTTTAGGAGCAATTCCTAGAGTCTTTTTAAGCAGCATTGTTGTTATTGGTCTTTTTTATATTATGCCTTTATTAGCTAATTTTGCTAATGAGAATTTTTTGAATACCAAAGAGTTTCAAAATCAATCTAAAAAAATTTTAGTTTATACTTTAAACAGCAAAAATAATATTGAAGAAAATACTGAAGTTTTAGACGAAAGAGATTTGCTTACAGATATTTTTGCTCTCAATGAGTTAGAAAATGAGTCTGTTGCATTAAGTGCGCCTACAGTAGAACAATTATTTAAAGATACAAATTATAAATTAAAAGATGTACGAGAAACTAAGCTAGTTAAACCTGTACTTTTAACATTATTACCAGATGAGATAAAGATGATAGAGGATACTAAAAAGAGAAAAGAACTTTTTATTCAAATTGTCTTACCTTTAATTTTAAAAGAAAATAATAATATTAGATTAGATAGAAAAAGACTTTTTACTATCATCAACAAAAGTAATAATACAGATTTAGAAAAAAAATGGTTAGAGAAAAAATTTAAACAATATGGGGTTCCTGCAAAAGATATTTCATTACTTAAAATTAGAATGGATGAAATACCTGTATCATTAGCAATTGCTCAAGCAGCAAAAGAAACAGGATGGGGAACATCAAGATTTGCTCAAGAAGGTAATGCTTTATTTGGGCAATGGACATGGTCTGGAGAAGGCTTAAAGCCAAAAGAGGCAGAAAAAGGTGCAGACCATAAAGTGATGAAGTTTAATATTTTACAGGCTTCAGTAAGAGCTTATCACAGAAATTTAAATACCCATTCTTCATATAAAGACTTTAGAAAGGCAAGAGCAGATTTAAGAGATGAGGGAAAACCCTTAGATAGCATGGAGTTATCAAAATATTTAGATAAATATGCTGAAACTGGCGAACATTACATCGAAGTTTTACAAAAAATAATATTACAGAATGATTTAAAAGATTTTGATGATGCAAAATTATTACCATCAAGTGTTGAATTAGAAAGTTTAATTTAATTATTGTATAACGAATTGGACACCAAACCATCTCCATTTTCCATTATCATTTAAGGAACAGTTAATCCTTCCTCTTCTTGGAACAAATGTATCTCTAAATTTAATAGCAAGTTTATTATCAAAAAAATTAGTGTTTGATTTTTCCCATTTATTTCCTTCATTAGAATAACAATTTATATTATTTAAATTTTTTTGATCTTCAAAAAATTCAACTTCAAATTCAGGTGGATTGTTTTCATTAGTTAGTTTTTTTTCTTCAGGTGCTAAATTTTTAAACTCTAAAGGAAATGAATTAATGATAGATTTAAATCTATTTAATTCACCATAATTTTCATTAATTGGAAATCTTGGTAATTCATACTTATCCTTATTTAAATCTATAACACCAGAGTGTTGACCAAATGCAAATCTAAAATTTTGAGAAATATAATCCTTCATAAATTTTGAGTATTCACCAAAAGGGTAAGAAAATAAATTTGGTACATAACCAAGTTCTTTTAGAAAGAGTTTAGATGCTATTTCAATATCTTGAATAAATTCTTCTTCTGATTTTTCTATTAAATAATCGTGCGTATGAGAATGATGACCTATATATGCATAATTTTCTTGCTCGATTTCTCTTATTTGATCCCATGTCATGTAGCCATTATTGCCAACAGGTTCTGTTGAAACAAATAAAATGAAAGGAATTTTATTTTCTTTTAAAAATGGCCATGCAATTTCATAAAAAGATGAAAATGCATCATCAATTGTAATTAATATTTTTTTTTCATTCTTAGGCTTATCAAAATCATCAATAAATTTTTGGATATCATAAAATTCATAATTTGTATTTTTAATCATTTCAATTTGCTTAACAAAAACTTCCATTTTAATATTTGTTGATGGATATTTATTTTCATCAAATCTATGATACATGAGAGACAAAATACCCTCATCTTTAGAATAATATTTGATATTATTTTCATCTGCTTTAGAATTTAATGAAAATATTATAATTAAAATGAATAAACTAATAATTGACGCTGCAAATGAAAAAATATTTTTAATGCTCATTAATAAAGATAATATTTATAGTATTACTCACGAAAATACTAAAATTAATTATGAAAAATTAGTTTTATTAATTGAAGATTTTCTTTTATCAAAAGAAACTGATTATAATCATATCTCAAAAATTTATATTAACAGAGGGCCTGGAAGTTTTGCCGGGATAAGAAATTCTTTATCTATAGTTAAAGCTATTTTTTTATCAAAAAAAATTGATTATTATTGTTACAGTTTGCAAGATTTTAAAACTTCAGAAGATATTAAATATGAAAATATCCCTAATTTGTGTGATAAATATCAAATTAAAAAAAATTTGATTAATCCCATTTATTAGAGTTAAAATTATATATGTCAGAAACTATCGAAGCAAAATGTTTATCAAAAGGGGTTAAATTAACTGAACAAAGAAAAATCATTGCAAAAGTGATGTCAGAGTCAACTGATCATCCTGATGTTGATGAACTTTATAATAGAGTAAATAAAATTGATGCAAAAATTAGTATTGCAACAGTATATAGAACGGTAAAACTTTTTGAAGAATCTGGAATTTTAGCAAAACATGATTTTAAAGGTGGCAAAGCTAGATATGAAGAGCTCAATGAAGGTCATCATGATCATTTAATAGATGTAAAAACTGGAGAAATTATTGAGTTTGTTGATGAGGAAATTGAAAAACTTCAAAAAAAAGTTGCTGAAAAATATGGTTATAAATTAGTTGATCACAAACTAGAGCTCTATGGAGTTAAAAAAAAATCTTAATAAATTATGAGTCAAAAAATATTTATTAAAACATTTGGTTGTCAGATGAATGAATATGACTCTAATAGAATTTATGACACTGTAAAAAAAATTGGATATGAAAAAACAGATAATTATGAGGAAGCAAACTGCTATCTTTTAAATACTTG
>JAYPCR010000028.1:0-8698 GCA_038124805.1 Candidatus Pelagibacteraceae bacterium | reverse complement strand
GGTGGATTAAAGCTTGGTTTTGTTAATAATGAATACCATGGTTCTTTATAATTAATTGTTGCAAATGCTCCAATAAATGACGCTGAAAAAGTAACTATTAAAAATAATAAAAAAGATAAAATTTTATTTTTCAACATATTCGTATTATACATTAGTTTATGGAAGATAAAAAAGTTATTTGGATAACAGGCGCTAGTAGTGGGATTGGAAAAGCTTTAGCAATTAAATTTGCAGATAAAGGATGGATTGTAGCTGCATCAGCCAGACGAGAAGAATTATTAAATGATTTAAATAAGATTAACCAAAATATTCACGCTTTTCCATTGGATGTAACTGATATTGAAAAATGTAAAATAGTTGCACAAGAAATTATTAATCGTTTTAGTGATATTAATATCTGTGTTTTTGGAACAGGTATGCATGATCCTAAATCTGAAAAAAAATTTAATCTTGAAAAAGTAAGAGAAATAATGGAGGTAAATTACTTTGGCACCATGAATGCTATTAATTCAGTTTATGAATATTATTCAGAGAAAAAAAATGGCCAAATTTCTATCATTTCTTCAGTAGCAGGATATCGTGGACTACCCGCAGCAGGTGCTTACTGTGCTTCTAAAGCAGCATTAACAAGTTTTGCTGAGAGCTTGTATTTCGATTTAAGAAATAAAAATGTAAGAGTTTCTCTAATAAGCCCTGGATTCATAAAAACACCAATGACTGATAAAAATGAATTCCCAATGCCAATGATTAAATCTCCCGAATTTGCTGCAAATGAAATTTATGATGGCTTAGTTAATAAAAAAGGATTTGAGATTCATTTTCCTAAGGCATTTACATATATAATGAAATTTCTACAAATTTTACCCAATAATTTATATTTTAAACTAGTTTCTAAAGGAATGAAAAAGATTAACTATTAATTTTTTTTAAAAAAAACTGTTAACTCTCCTACTTTAAAACCAAACTTTGTTAATGTAGCTCTATTAATTGCAACTTCTTCATCTTGTTTGAAAATCCAATCATCAAATGAAACTTTAATTTCTCTTCCTTTAAAAGGTACCATTAAATCATATTCAAATTTAAATGCAGAGCCGTATTGAAAACCCTTGGCAACACCCACAACATCAGGTGCAGAACCTTCATAATGGTTATCATCTAATTTTTTAATTTTCCAAATTCTTTGTTGTTGTTCTCCATCAGTCCAATAAAAATCTTCTTTTAAAGTTAATATATTGTCTTCAAATGAACCGAACATATCTGCTTTAAATTGACGAGTTACTTTGCCCTTACGATCTTGAAGTAATCCCCAAGCTTTAACATTACCTTTAAAATATTCCTCTATTGTAATTTCAGGTTTTGTATTTAAAAAATCTTGTGGTTTCATAGCGTTATTTGATGAACAGTTTGTAATTAATAATAATGAAATTATCAATAAAATTGATTTAATTTTTAATTTGTTAATCATTTTGCTCCTTATTTATTTATTTTGAAGTGAAAATTGAATTAAATCTATATTTTTAGATTTAAATCCTGCTTCACAATATGAAAGATAGAACTCCCACATTCTTTTGAATGTAAAATCAAATCCCTGAGTTTTGATTAATTCCCATTTTTGATTAAAAGCTTCTCTCCACATAGCTAAAGTTTTAGAGTAGTGAGAAGCATATGAATTATATTCGCTAAAATTTAAATTATTAGACTCTGCATATTTTTTTATGCTTTGTTTTGAAGGCAAAAAACCTCCTGGAAAAATATATTTTTGAATAAAGTCTTGTTTATTTTTATACCGATCAAATAAACTATCATCTATAGTAATCGCTTGGATCGCTGCTACACCACCAGAAGCTAAATTTTTTTTTATAGTATTGAAATAGCTTGCTAAATAATTTTGTCCAACCGCCTCTATCATTTCAATAGACGCAATAGAATTGTACTGACCTTTTAGATCTCTATAATCTTTAATCTCAATATTTACCTTTTCATTTAAACCACAGTTATGAATTCTCTGTTTAGCAAACTCAAATTGTTTTTGAGAAATGGTAATACAATCAAGTTTTACATCGTAATTTTTGCCTAAATATTCAGCAAAACCTCCCCAACCACATCCTATCTCTAAAACTTTATCACCAACACTTGGCTTAATTAAATTAATTAATTTTTGATATTTATTGTTTTGTGCCTTAGACAAATCATTTGATTGTTCGTCAAAAATTGCACTCGAATAGGTTAAAGTTTTATCTAACCATAAAGAAAAAAAATCATTACCAAGATCATAATGTTTAGCGATATTTTCTTTACTACGACTTTTAGTATTTTTAATTAACTTATTTTTAATAAAATTAATAAACGGTAAATCTAACAAACCACAAAATTTATAAACAATTTTGATATTTCTTGCCATAATCTCAATTAAATTAGAAAGATTTGGAGTTTCAAATTCATCACGCATGTAGCATTCAGCAAATCCAATACATCCTCCTTTAATTAAATTATAAGTTAAAGCGGGTGACTTAATAATTATTTGAGCTTTTAATTCATTATTTAAATCACCAAAGATTAATTTTTCACCATTAAACTTTATAACTTCTAATGATCCATTATTTATATTTTTTAGTAAACTGAATACAATTTTATCTGAGATATTATTGAGTAACATTAATTTTCAATTGTAATATTATTTCTAATTTTAATTTTTTTTTTAATATATTTAATTCCTTTAGCCCAAAGTTTAAACGCTTCATAATGTATCGCTGTTATAATCTTAAATGTCATTAATGGATGCTTCAAGTAAGATTTAATTAACTGTTTACTATTAAATTCAACCCTTTTACCATCTTGAGAAGCATAAAGTAATTTATCCTGCCCAGTATATTGATCAATTATAACTGAAATTTTATCACCTGGTTTTAAAAGTCTAAAAAAATAATTACATTCCATCTCAATAAAAGGAGAAACATGAAATTTTTTAGAACATTGATGTTGTATTAATTTATTATCCTCAATTATTCTAAATATATAAGTATGCTGTTCTCCAAAAGTGTTTTTAACCTCATATAATATAGAAATTAAATTTTCACTTTTATCATAAACGTAAAAAACACTAAGTGGATTAAAAACATAACCAAAAATTCTTGGATAACATAGTAATTTAATTTTAATATCTTCTATATTTATATTATTTTTTTTTAAATTTTCTTTAACCCAATCTACTAAAGAAGATCCATCTCTGTTTCCATGATCTTTTTCATAAAAGCTTATTAAATTAAATCGATTAAAAGAAAAAAAGCTAATTTCTTTATTCAAAAATTTTAATTCTGATAAATCAATTAATAGAGTAAAAACTTTATACTTAAAAAAATGCTCTTTTGGCTTAAATCTTTTATGAATAACTGAGCAATGGTATATAGAAGAATTAATCATTTAAGGTTCTAAGCATTTCAAGAGAGGATTTTATTCCATCTTCATGAAAACCGTAACCAAAATAACTTCCACTAAATAAAATATTTTTTTTATTTTGAATTGAATTCAAATTAGACTGATTTTCTAAAGCTTTTTCATCATAATACGGATGAGTAAATTCTATTTTTTTAAATACTAAATTTTGGTTAATTTCAAAAAAAGGATTTATGGTCAAAAATATATTTCTATCAATTTTTAAATTTTGTAGCTGATTTAGCCAGTATGTTACCGATGATTGGCTTTTATCATTAGAATTTAAAGATGAATTCCAAGCACACCATGCTTTTTTATTTTTTGGCATAGCATTTTCGTCAAAATGAATTACAGCGATATTTTTTTTATAATTAAAATTACTTAAAACTTCTTTTTCTTCTTTAGATGCATCTACAAGTATCTTCAGTGCATCGTCTGCATGAGTAGATAAAACTACTTTATCATAATAAAAAAATTCATTTTCTGCTCCATAAAATATTTTAACACCATTATTATCTCTTATTATTTTATGTATTTCGTAATTTTTATAATATTCACCACTTATACTAGCTAATATTTTATCAACATAAATTTTACTACGATTTGCAACAGTGTACCATTGAGGTCTATTTTTTAATTTAAATAATCCATGATTTTTAAAAAAACTAATAAAGAATGTTAAAGGCATTTGAGACGCTTCATAAGGAGGCATAGACCATATAGCTGAAACCATTGGTATAATATGATAATCAATAAAGTAATCTGAGATTTTTATCTCTTTTAAATATTCACCAAGAGTAATTTTGTTTTGTAATTTATTTAAATCTAAATTTTCACATTTTTTATAAAAATTAATAATTTCAAAAAACATTTTTAAAAATTTAATGTCAAAAAGATTTTTTTTGTTTGAAAAAATTCCTTGTATTCCTTTGCCACAATATTCTATATTTGTATTTTTGACAGTCACTGAAAACGACATATCAGTCTTTTCTATATCAATATTATTTTCTAAAAAAAAATTTATTAGATTTGGATAAGTAATTTTATTAAAGACCATAAATCCAATATCTACAGCTATTTTATTTTTTTCATTATATTGAACATCAATTGTATAGGAATGCCCACCAAACCTATCTTCTTTTTCAAATAGATCGACCTTATGTTTCTTTGAAAGATAATATGCTGAGCTTAATCCAGATATTCCTGAACCGATGACTGCAATTTTCATATTAGTAAATCTATACTATGCAGCGGTATCTTTATATTCATCTATTGAAGGACAAGAACAAATTAAATTTTTATCACCATAGACATTGTCTACTCTTGCAACAGGTGGCCAATACTTAATCGACTTTAAATATTCAGAAGGATATGCTGCTTCCTCTCTGGTATATTTATGACTCCATTCACTTGAAACTAGCTCAACATGTGTATGAGGAGCATTTTTGATTGGATTATCAAGCTTGTCGTACTCACCTGTTTTTACTTTATCAATTTCTTCTTTAATTTTTTTTAGTGTGTTACAAAATTTATTGATTTCCTCTAAACTTTCACTTTCGGTAGGTTCTATCATCATAGTTCCTGCAACAGGCCAGGACATAGTTGGTGCATGAAAACCAAAATCAATTAATCTTTTAGCAATATCTTCCTCGGTAATACCAGTTTCTGCTTTAATTTTTCTGATATCTATTATGCATTCATGAGCAACATTGCCATTTTTACCCTTATATAAAATTGGAAAGTCATTTTTAAGCTTATGAGCAATGTAGTTTGCATTTAGTATCGCAACTTGTGAGGCTTTTTTTAAACCCTCTGAACCCATCATTTTAATATACATCCAAGAAATAGATAAAATACTAGAGCTTCCCCATGGGGCAGCTGAAATTGCACCAATTCCAGTACTTGGTCCACAATCTTTTACAACTGGATGATTAGGTAAATATATTTCCAAATGTTTTTTGCATGCAATAGGTCCCATTCCTGGTCCGCCTCCTCCATGAGGAATACAAAATGTTTTATGTAAATTTATATGACAAACATCTGGTCCAAATTTTCCTGGTTTTGCAATTCCTACTAAAGCATTTAAATTTGCGCCATCCATATAAACTTGTCCTCCATTATTATGGATAATTTCACAAATTTCAGAAATTTTTTCCTCAAATACTCCATGTGTTGATGGGTAAGTAACCATTAATGCTGCTAGATTTTCAGAATGTTTTTCTGCTTTCTCTTTTAAATCATTAATATCAACATTACCTTGGTTATCACAATTAACTACTACAACTTTCATTCCTACCATTTGGGCACTAGCTGGATTGGTTCCGTGTGCTGAACTAGGAATCAAACAAACATTTCTATTAGATTGACCATTTTCTTCATGAAATTTTCTAATTACCATTAATCCTGCAAATTCACCTTGAGCACCAGCATTCGGTTGTAAAGAAACTCCAGAAAATCCTGTTATTGATCTTAGCCAATTTTTAAGATCAGTGAATAGCGTTCGATATCCTTCCATTTGTTCTACAGGAGCAAATGGATGTGGATCAGCAAACTCTCTCCAAGTTACTGGTATCATTTCAGCAACAGCATTAAGTTTCATTGTACAAGATCCTAAAGCAATCATTGATCTATTTAATGCTATATCTGCATCCTCTAATTTTTTAAGGTATCTAAGCATTTCAGTTTCAGAGTGATAACTATTAAACACAGGATGTTGAAGATAATTTGAAGTTCTTAGCAAACTCTCAGGTAGATTAGATAAATTTTCTACAGCATTTTCTCTAATTGTTTCAGAACAATTAAATATTTTTAATAATTGATTTGCACGATAAACGTTTTTTCTTTCATCAAATGCAACAGACAACATTTGTGAATTAACTTTTCTTATATTAACATTTTGTCTTAAAGCATTTCTAAAAATACTATCAGTTTTATCTAAAGTTTTGATTGTAACTGTATCAAAAAAATATTCTGAATATAATTCATAACCAGATTGTTTAATTTTATCTGCAAAATTTTTAGCTAATTGTGAAGTATTTTCAGCGATCTTTTTTATTCCTTCTGGTCCATGATAAATAGCATAAGCTGCGGACACAATTGCGAGTAATGCTTGTGCTGTACAAATATTACTAGTCGCTTTATCTCTTCTGATATGCTGCTCTCTTGTTTGCAAAGATAATCGATAAGCTTTATTGCCATGTCTATCTACTGATACACCAATAATTCTTCCTGGCATTGAACGTTTGAATTCATCTTTTGTTGCAAAAAATCCTGCATGAGGACCTCCATAACCCATTGGAATTCCAAATCTTTGTGAGCTCCCCACAGCTATATCTGCTCCTAATTCAGCTGGAGTTTTTAATTTTGCTAGTGCCAATAAATCACAAACAAGTACCGCTTTTCCATTGTTTTTATGAATTTTACTGATTGCTTCACTTGGATCCTTTATATCACCTAGCGTTCCTGGATATTGAATAATGCCACAAACAATATCCTCTTTAATTTCATTTTGTTCATCTCCAATGACAACTTTCAATCCTAATGGTTCTGCTCTTGTTTTAATAACATCAATAGTCTGTGGATGACAATCTTTTGAAACAAAGACGACATTAGAATTATTTTTACATAAACGATAACTTAAACCAACCGCTTCTGCTGCTGCGGTACCTTCATCTAACAAAGATGCATTAGCTATATCCATTCCAGTAAAATCAATTATCATTTGTTGGAAATTCAATAACATTTCCAATCTTCCTTGAGCAACTTCAGGCTGATATGGAGTATATGATGTATACCAACCAGGGTTTTCTAAAATATTTCTTAAAATAACATATGGCGTATAATTTCCGTAATAACCCATACCAATAAAATTTGAATAAATTCTATTTTGTTTTGATATTGCTTTTAATTTTCTCAAAGCTTCATATTCAGAATTTGGCTCACCAATTTCTAGCTGTTCGGAAAGTAAAATATTTTCAGGAACAGTTTTAGCAATTAAATCATCTAGGGATTTAAAACCTAATTCAGATAACATTTTTTGTTGATCTGACTCTGATGGACCAATATGTCTTTTAATAAAATCTTTTTGAGAGCTAATTAACATTTTAACTACTACTTTCTTTTGCAAATTTATCGTATTCTTCTTTATTCATTAACGTATCCAATTCGCTTGGATCTTTTATCTTTAATTTAAAAAACCAAGCTTCATTTTCAGGATCTGAATTAATTTTTCCAGGATCATCTACAATCGATTGATTGTTTTCAACTACTTCTCCTGAAACTGGCGTGTATACATCGCTTGCTGCTTTTGTTGACTCTACTACTCCAGCATTACCATCTTTTTCTACTGCTGTTCCTATTTCCGGCAACTCAACAAAAACTATATCTCCTAACATTTCAGTTGCATGTTTGGTAATACCAATAGTGGCTACCTCCCCATCTAATTTAATCCATTCATGTTCTTTTGAAAATTTAACTTCACTCATTGAGTTGCTCCTTTCACATAACTTTTTTTATAAAATGGTAATCCACAAATATTAGCTGGATATTTTTTTCCTCTAACTTCAAGTAAAACTTTTGTATCTTTTTTTGAAAATTGATCATCAATGTAACCCATTGCTACAGGTCCATTAACACTAGGTCCAAATGTGCCGCTTGTAATTTCACCAATTAAAGTTTCTTCTGTATTAAAAATTTTAGTTTTTTCTCTTGCAATAATTCTACCTTCAGGCTTAATGCCCACTCTAACTTTTTCAACTCCATTATTAATCTGTTTTTTAATCATTTCTGAACCTAAAAAACCTCCATTTTCAACTCTCTCCTTTGAAATTGCCCATTTAAGATTAGCTTCAATAGGTGTCTTATTAATATCAAGCTCATGACCATATAAACACAGCCCAGCTTCTAGTCTTAAAGTATCTCGAGCACCTAAACCTATTAATTTAGAACCTTTTTCTATTAATTCTTTAACAAATCTTTCAGCATCTTCGTTGATTAAAGAAACCTCAAAACCATCTTCTCCTGTATATCCAGACCGAGTTACATATACTTTGCTTTTATTATAGCTAAACCAATTACCACTCATAAAATTTAAATTTTCAACACCATTTATAATCTTGTTAAGGAATGATACAGATTTAGGACCTTGGATAGCAACTAAAGCCCTACTATTTTCTAAATTCATTTTATATTTTTCATCAATTAAACTTCTTAAAATTTTATAATCATTATCTTTACAAGCAGCATTTAGAATAATTAAAAAACCATC
>JAYPCR010000027.1:0-8838 GCA_038124805.1 Candidatus Pelagibacteraceae bacterium | reverse complement strand
GTAAGATTCATTGCTATTTCCATACTCAGCATTGAAATAAAGCTCATTCCACAGGCTGTTTTTAAAGCATTTATGAAATTAAAATTTTGTCTCATTAGAATAATTGTTTCTAAAATAATACTTGTTATTAAACCGTTTATGATTGCTAAGATCATGATCCCTAAAACTGGAAAAGGAATTTTAGTTAACTGAAAAAATAATATAGTTCCAAAGTCACCAATCGAACAACCTATCACGCACCACATGGTATTATTTGCACTTCTTTTCCATGTATGTCTGCAAGACCAGTTAAATGTAGCTGTGCTCATATTATTTATTTAAATCTATTTGATATTGATATTTTTCTTTCGGCCAATAAGATTTTATATATGCTAAAACATTATCAATTTCATCATCATTTAAAACGTCTCCAAAACCTGCCATTTTACCTTGATAATTGCTAACCAATTTAGCTAGCCCATATTTAATTATGCTATGTAATGTTTTATCATCATGGTGCCAAGTATGCCCAGTACCATTTAATGGTGGTGCTTTTCTGTGACCATCTTCATCAAGTTCTTTCCAATTTTCAGCTCCAGATAAGTTAACTTGATGACAAGAAATACAATTATTCTCATAAGCAAGCTTTCCTTTTGCAATCATAATTTTAGAGTCTGTAGTTATAGGGTAATGATTGTGCGCAATACTATTTTGAACAATCATTATTGATAAAAATAACAAAAATATAATTTTCATCAAAAATTATAATTCTAATCCCTCTTTCTTCCAGTTTTCCAAACCACCAATTAAGTGGCAACAATTAGTAAAATTGTAAGATTTAGAAATTTGAACTGCAAGGGTAGATCGATGTCCATGGGCACAATAAAAAAGAATTTTTTTATTTTTTAACATATCTTTATTTTTATCAATATACTCATGCATTTGAGGGAAAGGTACAATGACACTGTTATTAAGCTTACCTTCTTTTTCAATTTCTATATCTTCTCTTAAATCAATTAAAAGAGAGTTTGGATCTTTTTTTATTTTATTGAACTCATCTGGTTCAATTCCATTATTCACTTTCTGTCTATTAAAATCTATTCCAAGTTTTAAATTGCTTGGTACCGCTACATCCATCATTTTAGGATCAGGTAAATTTAAGTTATTCATTATATCGATATATTCTTCAGCAGATCTAACTTGTAACCTTGGATTATAATATTTTTCTTCTCTAATTGTACTAACCATCTCCCCTTTGTAATCATGAGCAGGATAAACCAGAGTATCTTCGGGAAGTTTTAATAATTTATTAAATATAGAATTATATGAATCTCTTGGATCACCATTTTGAAAATCAGTTCTACCTGTGCCTCTAATTAAAAGAGTATCACCTGTAAAAACTCTATCTTTCATTAAAAAACTAAAACTCTCAGAAGTATGACCAGGTGTGTATAAAGCTTTTAAATCTATGCCATCAATTTTTATATTTTCTTCGTCCGCTACCCTCATAGCAACAACATCTGCGGGAGTTTTATCACCCATTACAGTTACACAATTTGTTTTATCTCTTAATTCTGCAATACCTGAAATATGATCTGCATGAATATGAGTATCGATAACCTTAACTAATTTTAAATCTAATTCTTTTAATAATTTAATATATTGCTCAACATTTTCTAAAACTGGATCAATGATTAAGGCCTCTCTTCCAGCGGCTGATGCAATTAAATAAGTATATGTGCTCGAAATTTTATCGAATAATTGTCTAAAAATCATAGTTATATATTACAACTTTAAAAATATATTAAGCTAGTATTTTTGTCTCTATTTAATGAAAAATTCTTACTTAAATTAATGCTCTTAAAACCAAATAAGGAATTAGACAAAAAAATACCGTCAAAGTAACATGAAGAATTATGCCTTTATAATGGGCTTTTGCAAAATCATTATGAGACACCTTAAAAAACATATGATGGATTTTATAAATTAAGCTTTTTGGTGCTCCCCCAAAAATAAATACTCTAAATAATATAAATAAAAAGTTTGCAATTATTAACCAACCTAAAAAATCTGCTACAAAATTTAAATTCATTTAACTCCTTTGTTATCAACTATTATAAATATTTTTAGATATATTTGATAAATTATTATCAATTAACTTTGAAAAAAATTTTTGAATAAACAAGAAAACTCTTTCAATTGATTTTGGATAAATTGCTGAAGTATTTTTTTCTAGTCCAGAAATCACGTATTCAGCAACCTTACTTGGTTCATCTACATTCATTTTAAAAAATTTACCAATATTATCAGTTTGTTGAAGTGATTGAGTTTTGGTAGCTCTTGGTGATACGTAAAAAACTTTTACTTTAAAATGATTTAATTCTCTCCTTAAAGCATCTGAAAAACCTTTAATAGCAAATTTTGAAGAAGAATAAATTGTATAACAAGGATGTGCAATTTCACCAAACATAGAACCAATATTTACAATAGCTCCTTTTGATTTTTTTAAATCTTCAATAAATTTTTTAGTAAATAGTATTGTTCCTTTAATATTAATATCTAAAACTTTTTCAATTTCTTCATCTGTATATTCATTAAATTTTTTTGCCGAACTCATTCCAGCATTATTAATTAAAATATCTATAGATTTATATTTGTTTACAATCTCATTATAAGCTTTTTCAAGATCTTCTTTAACCGCAATATCACACTGTACAGTTAAATGATTATTAGGATTAAGTTTATTTTTAAGATCTTCTATTTTTTTAATATTTCTGCCAATTAGAATTATATTATTATGGAGCGAAAGTTTCAGTGCTAATTCTTTACCAATTCCTTCTCCCGCTCCAGTAATAATAATATTTTTATTTTTAAGATTCACTTTAATTTAATTTTTCTTTGGTTTTCTTAATCCACTGATTAATTTCTTTTAAAGTGCCAGCTTTTGCTATTTCTCTATTTTCTTGAAAATTACCTTTAGTTGCAGCTTCAAAATATTCCAAAGCTTTGTTGTATTCTTTTTCATTAAAATAATATTGCCCAGTAAAATAATTAGCAATCATTCCACCATTACTTATTTCAATACCTTTTAATAAAAAAGTTTTTGCCAACTCTTTATCGCCAAATCCCAATGGTTTTCCAGGTACTTCAAAATAAATCAAACCAAGAGATGAATAAATTCCACCATCTAACGTTTTAGGGTCTAAATCTAATCCTTGTTCAAGAACATCTTTAGCCCGTGTAATTTTTTTAATGGCTTTTGGAATATTCAATTTATAAAACCCTGCTTCTGTACTAAGAATTATTCCAGCCCAAGCTTTAATTTCTGCTGAATTAGGATATTGATTTAAATAATTTTCAGCAGTTTCAGAAAGGCTTTGAAACTCTTTTTTTTGCTGTTTTTGATCTTTAATTTCAAAAGAAATTTTATCCCAAGCTTTCTGAAGTTCTACAGCTTTATCATGGTCAATTGCTGCATAAACACTGTTTGTAATTAACAGAATTAATATTGTTGTTAATAGTTTTTTCATTATGCTACCTTTTTAAGTTTAGATTGATAATTTTCAGAAACTTCATCAAATACATTGCCCCATAACAAATAAATTGTTTTAGCTGTATCGATAATTATTTTTTGCAAATCTTTATTTTCAACTTGATTTACTAATTTTTTATAAAACTCAACATGAGACAAGTCTAGCTTGCCATGTGAAATTAAATATGAAAAACCTTTTTTAATATCTAAATTATTAGCTTTAGCTATAGCCTCAGCTGCTTCTTGTGCAATATTAACTGATGTTCCTTCTAAAACATAAATCATACCTAGCATGGAATAAGGAGAAATTTTTTCAATACTATATTTCATGAAAGCAATCATGGCTCTTACAGCTATTCCACCATCTGAGTTTCTAACTGTTTCTGGATTTCCACCAACATTTTTAATATCATTCAAGATCCACATTTCATGACCTTTCTCTTCATCAATATATTCTTCAAAGGCATCTATAAAAACTTTGTCATTGACTTTTGACATCTTATTTTTAGCTAGATCTAATAAAGGACAAGTATATTTAACATGATTGTAAGCTTCCCCTAGATAATTAATGTATAGTTCTTTATTAACACCCTCATTAAGTACTGTAGATAAAATTTTTTTTGAAAAAAATTTATCTTTTTCTCTTTTTGTTTCACTGACTAATTGATCATAAAATTGCATTTGAAAAGTCTCCTGAATTAATTTGTTTTGTTAATTTTAAGGTATCTATTTTGCCGTTAGGTAATAATAAATTTTGTTTATTTATTTTTTTATTAATTAAATAAATTTTTTGAGGATAGATATATTCTGGTAATATTTTTTTTATTTCTTCAATTATATCTTTATCATTTAAATTTTTGATATTTTCAAAAGCAAAACATAAATTTTTTTCTTTATCTTGATAAATATAAACTTCATCAAATATCAGTTTAGTCTGTATTAATTTTTTTATATATTCAGGATGAATATTTCTTCCATTAGATAAAATAATTACATCATCTTTTCTTCCATAAATTGTTAAATATCCTTCATCATTGAGTGATCCTAAATCACCTGTATAAAGTTTGTCTTGATTTAACTTATTTGGGTAATAACCTTCCATTATAGTTGGGCTTTTAATTACTATTTCTCCATTGATAATTTCACATTCAATGTGAGGTAATAACTTTCCACAAGTTCCAGTTTTATTAAATTTTTTATTATTCACGGCTACAACAGAACAACATTCTGATAAACCATAACCTTCAAATACTGGTAGTTTCATTTTAATTGCTTGATTAATCATGCTAATAGAGGATTTTGAGCCACCTACACAGATTGACTTAATTTGTGATAAAAAGCTATCTGATCGGTTATTTTCTATATAAGTAATTAAATTTGAAGTCAGCGATGGTGATAAACATAAATAATTTGGTTCTTGTTCAATAATTTTTTTAAAAAAATTATCATCTAAAGAAAAAACTTTTCTAGATAACTCTTTATCAAATTCAGTATGGGATGCTAATGTTAATGTAATATGATTTGCACAAATTTGCTCTAACAAAGTTGATATTGGCAAGATAGAAAAATATTTATCTTGTTGATTTAAATCAAAAGTTTCAATTAATGATTTTGTAACAATATTTATCTGCTTACAGGTATGTACTACTCCTTTAGGTTTATTAGTTGTACCTGAAGTATATACAATTCTTTTATGATCTGACAATTCAACACTATCATTAAAATTTAAAAAATCTTTGATAAAAATTTCTGTGTTATTAAATAATAATTTAAATCTATTATAATTTTCTTCATCAGTAAAAATTATATCAATATTAGAATTTTTAATTATGTATCGTATAGTATCATCATTAAAAAAATTTGGTATTGGTACTAAAGTATTTTGAGTGGAACTTATACCAGCTTCTATGACTGCATAGTCAATGGAATTAGATCCAACTATTCCTATTGTCAATTTTTTTTTATGATTGAAATATTTATTATAATAAGAAAATCCTCTAAAAAAATCTTTTACAGAAATTTTTTTTTTATTTTCTGTAAAAATAATTTTATCAGGATTAAACTTATAATGCTTGATTAGAGAGCTTAGAGAATTCAACATTAGTGAAATTTTTTCTTAAATTTTTAAACAAGATTGAAAATGTTAACTCTGGGACTCTTGCAAAAAAAACTTGTGGATCGTTTTCGTAGTAAGAGCCCCATTTAGAGGAGTTGGAAACTTTATTAATATCAGCTTTACCAATTTTAATTAAATCTAGACCAGTATGATTTAAGAATTTTACAAGAGGCTTGGTTGCTGTAAAAAAAGCATATTGATAAGATTTATCTAAACAAAATTTATTAAGTTCTTTAGTCATTTTTAATGAAGCTAAAGGACTGTTTGAAACTAAGTTTACTATTTCTAAAATTTTAGGTTTTTTTGAATCAGGAAAATAACTATGAATAATATCTTCTATATCATCACTTAAATATAGTTGTGAAAAAAAACCATCTAGTTCTGTTCGTAATCCACAAGCAGCTTTAACATCATTTTTGTCAAAAATTGCAACTAAGATTCCTGGAAATTTTTCAACTTTGGCATTAAATATCTGCTGATATTTATTCTTAATAAATTCTTCTACTTGAAATCTATTTTTATCGAATCTGTTAATTATTTTAAAATCCATAGTAACGATATAGGACTCTAAAATTACAAAAGAATTACTGATTTAAAATTAAATCGAGTTAAATTTTATAGATATTTTAAAGGTTTTTTGATCAATTTTAGGGGTTAATTTAGCATTATGGGCTTCGGCTATTCGTTTTACAATTGCAAGTCCTAAGCCAGATCCAGCATATTTATTTTTATCTCCACGCCAAAATTTTTCGAATATACTTTTTGAAGTATCTTTATTTATATTCTTAATAGAATGCTCATTTTCTATAGTGATATTGTAATGATTATCAATTGAAACATATACTTTTGAATTCTCTTTTTTGTTAGATATTGCATTATCGAATAAGTTTTTAAAACAAATATCTAAATAATTTTTATTTCCATTTATTAAAAGCTGATCAATATTTTTATCTAATACAATTTCATTTTTATATACATCAGAAGTATTCATTAAATTAATAATTAATTGAACCAAGTCAGTTTTTTCCTCTTTGGTAACCTTAAATTTTTCTAAATGAGATAATCTTAACATTTGAGATGATGCATTCTCAATCAATTCAAGATCTTTTAATAAATCTTGTTTAGTTTGATCATTTTTCATGCCTTCAATATTTGCTCTTAAAATAGCTATTGGAGTATTTAATTCATGAGCAGCATTATCTATAAATTCTCTTTGCTGTTTCAGATCATCTTCCATTTTTTGAAATGAAGTTTTAATAGAATCTAAAAGTGGGTTAATTTCCTTAGGAGCCTTTAAATTTGGAATTGAAATAGGATTATTAATATCTAGTTTCTTTACATATTCTGAAACGTTATTAACATCTTTTAATGAACTCTTAACAGTAATATAAATTAAAATTATCAGAAATATTAAGCAAATAGCAAAAACCCAATAAACATGCTCAAAACTTTCTGATAAAATTAAATCTACTAATATATCTGCCGGTGCTTCTGATGCATGTTCGCCCATATCATTTCTGAAACCTAAACTAATAACTATCCCAGAAACAATTAGTAATAATAAACTAATTAAAGAAGTTCTAACAATTAACTTATTTAGTAAGGAGTAAGATTTATTTTTTTGCATTGACTAACCTATATCCAATACCTTTTAAATTATTAATTACTAAATTAGATTTATTTTTTTCTAAATTTTTCCTTAATCTAAATAAAGTTACTTCAATTGGGTTAGAGGAAATTTCTTTATTATTATCATACATTTTATTTTCGATTTCTGATTTTGTTACTGTTTTAGAAAATTTATTAGATAAAATTTCTAATAATATAATTTCTTTTTTAGATATCTTTACTTCTTTATTATTTATAATTAATTCTCCTGAATTACTGTCAAATTCTATATTCCCTTTTTTAAAAATATTAGAAGATAAATCTCTAGGCCTCCTTAAAATTGCATGAATTCTAGCAACTAATTCTTCGTGTTTAAAAGGTTTTGTTAAAAAATCATCTGCCCCTAGATTTAAATTTTTAATCCTAATATCAAAATTATTATTTGCAGTTAGTATAATAACTGGAATTTTATAATTTTTTTTTCTAATTTTAATTAAAAATTCTCCTCCATTTCCATCTGGTAAATTCAAATCAAGAATAATGATATCATAACCAAAATTGTTTAAATTAATCTCTGCTTCCTCTAATGTAGAGGCTACATCTACTACGAATTTGTCAGCTTCTAAATTTTTTTTTATTAACTCAGAAAGACGTTTATTATCCTCTATAAATAAAATTTTCATTCAACTTTGTAAAAGTAATTTATTACAAAATCATTACTAATTGTAATTATTCTGTAATTTTCATCTATTTAAAAAAGACGTTCTATAAAATCTATTAAATAATTGTATTTATTATAAAATTATTAAATATGCCTCTATGTACTCGTACGTTCCTTTTTTATTAGCTACCCTGTTACTTTTAATTGTTCCTGGCCCATCTGTTTCAATTATTATAGCTAACACTCTTAGGTATAATTTTATATCCGGTATTAAAACAACTGTTGGAACTGTTAGCGGTTCAGCTTCAATGTTTATTCTGTATGCCTATGGATTTAATTTTTTAAATAATCAATTAAATTTATTTTTAATTTTTATTCAGTGGGTGGGTATTTTTTATTTATTTTATATTGGTTTTAGCATGTTCAAAAATGCTAAGGATTTAAATATTAAATTACCTAATATTGATAAGAAAAACTTCTACATCCAAGGTTTTTTAGTTTTATGGTCTAACCCTAAAATGATTGTATTTATTGGATCATTTATTCCAATATTTCTGGATATGGATAAAGATCCATTCAATCAAATATTAATCTTTGGAATAATATTTTGTATCTTAGGTTTTATTTCAGATGGAATGTACGCAGTTATAGTGAATTTTATGAAAGAAAATTTTTTTAAAAAAGATTTATCATTAATTGGTAGATTATCTGGTACCTGCTTAATGTTAGGTTCTCTTTGGTTATTAAGTCTAAGATTTTAAATAAAATGCTTCTATTTAACTAATTAGCTGTTCAATTATTATAATAAAACTGATAATCAGTGTCATATAACCAAAAAGTTTTTTAGTTTGCTTGTCTGAAACTTTTTTAGATAAAATTCTTCCAAAAAAAACACCTACTAAAGTAAATAGACAAACATAAAATACAAACATCCAATCTGTC
>JAYPCR010000026.1:0-9630 GCA_038124805.1 Candidatus Pelagibacteraceae bacterium | reverse complement strand
TAAAAATTAAAAGTGTGTTTATTTTACCTCATCTTGGTAGTGCAACAAAACATACCAGAACAGCAATGGCCAATTTAGCTATAGATAATATTGATGAATTTTTCAAAACCGGAAAATGCATTAATAAAGTTAATTAAACATTGATTTTAGCTACTAGATTCCCACAACCTAAAATTGTTTTTTAAAAACAAATAGTTGTTTTTAAACAAAAAATAACTCAAAATATTCTACTAATAATTATTAGAGGAGAATAACAAATGAAAAAAATAACATCGTTATTAGTTACTTCTATTTTTTTAACTTTTTTTTCTACTGTGGCTTTCAGTGATGAAAATGTAAAAAAATTAAGTAACTTTCAAAAGACAGATACAGCTCCTGGTATTGTAATCCCGCAAGACACTAAATTTGCTGAAAATATTAAAAAAAATATTTTACCAAATATTAAAATGCCTGCTGGATTCAAAATCAGTTTATTTGCTGTAGTGCCTGACGCAAGACATATGGCGGTTGCAAGAAATAAAACTACTGTATGGATTGGAACAAGAAAAGATAAAGTGTGGCAAGCAACAGACAGAGATATGGATGATGTAGCAGATACGGTTGAACAATTCAGCCCAAGTGTTACTTTTGATATCCCTAATGGAGTTTGCTTCAGTGATGATGGACACTTATATGTAGCAGAAAGAAACAGAGTATTATGGTTCCCAGCTGCAGAGTTCTTTATGGAAAGTCCAGATACTGTTGCTATACCTATCATTGATCAAGGCGGATTAATTCCACCTGAAGAAGAGTCATACAATCACACTGCAAGAGTTTGTGCGGTAAATAAAGCTGATAACAAGCTTTATGTAAGTATGGGTCAACCATTTAACGTTGCTGGACCAGACAAATATCCACTTTATGATCAAGTTGGTATTGGAGGAATTATTAGATTTAATAGATTCCCAGGAGAACTTGATAGAGAAGTTGTTGCAATTGGAGTTAGAAACTCAGTTGGACATGCTTTCAATCCTAAAGATGGTTCGTTATGGTTCACTGACAACCAAGTTGATGGAATGGGAGATGAAACTCCTCCAGGAGAACTTAACAAAGCTTGTTCTTTAAGTGCTGACACATGGTATGGTCATCCATATTATGGTGGTGGTGATGTAAGAACAAATGAATATAAAGATCAAGCTATTCCAAAAGCATATGCAGATAAATATTGCAAACCTCAAGTAGAGATGATTGCTCATGCTGCTGACCTTGGAATGATGTTTTATACTGGAAAACAGTTTCCAAAAAAATACCATAATGCAATCTTCAGTGCGCAACATGGTTCTTGGAATGCTGTAAAACCTAGAGGTGCTAGAGTTATGGTTACTTATCTAGATAGCAAAGGTAATGCTGCAAAAACAGAACCTTTCGCAGAAGGATGGATGACTGATATGGGTACTTATCTTGGTAGACCAGTTGATGTTCAACAATACTTTGATGGTTCTATTTTAGTTTCAGACGACAAAGCTGGAGTTATCTATAGAATATCATACGAAGGATAATAAATAATTTAAAAGGGACCGTTTAGTAACGGTCCCTTTTTTAATTAAATTAAAAATAAGATACAAAATGAAAAAAATTTTACTTTTAGTGACACTATTTTTTTTAAGTTCCTTTGCCGCAAATGCTGCTAGTGAAGGTGAAAAAAAAATTTGTAGTGGACTTGCAAATTGGACAGAAGATGGAGAATTTAAACAAGTTAGAGAAAGCAAATGTATGACTGAGGCTGAATATCAGGCATATTTGAGCGCACCAGACTATCTTTGTCAGTATTATCAAAAATCTATCTGGAAAGAGTCAGAGAGAGAATACGGAAAAAAACAATATAATTATACTGAAGCGGATCTAGAGAAGATTAAAATTCTTAAAGATGAAGGTAAAGCCTTATGTGATGCTGGTAAATTAAAAGAGGGTGAAGCTAAACTTGTTGAAGCTATAAAAATTATTAGTCACACAAGAATGAAATAATGAGAGTTGTTTTTGTAATATTAATTAGCTTTTTGTCTATTTTTTCATCAGTTTCTTATGCTGACACACAAGCTGAAACTGGATCAGTAGCAGCAACAGTTAAAGAAAATTTGACCGATGAATTAAGACTTGGAAAAGAAAAAGCTCAAACAATATGTTCTGCATGTCATGGTTTAGATGGCGTAGCCGCTTCAGGTGGAAATTCTGTAATCATTCCTAATTTAACTGCACAACATAAGGATTATTTGATTGCAAGACTTCAGGATTATAAAACAAATAGGATCCCTCACCCACAAATGTCTATCATAGCTCAAATGTTAACTGATGAAGAAATAGTGGCAGTTTCTGAGTGGTATTCTAGAATTAAGATTACTATATTTGATCCAAACTTAGTTTTAGCGAAACCAAGTAAGTAGATAATATTTTAAATAGTTTTAGTGTAGCATTTACCAACACCTATTTGACCACCACCTTGTTCATCAAAATACATATTAGAATATTTTGCGTATTGAGTTGTTTTGTTAAATGTAAATATATTAATCATCCTATTGCTAAAAAAATAACCTACTAAAGCTTGATCATTATTTTGAATAATTTCAAATGAATTTAAATATCGATTAGTTTGTCTATCTAAAATTTTAATTTCTGACTTGTTAGAGATATATAAATCATAATCAATAATTTTTTGGCTCCACTCATTTCTGTCTGTTTCATAGAATTTTGTATCTAATTTACATAAATAATGTTCTTCATCAGCCAAAGAACTTATAGCGTAAAGAAAAAATGTAATGATAAAAATAAAAAGTTTCATACTTAATTATACATTAACTCTAAAAAAATATTCTTTCAAAAAACCAAAAGATACCAATAATAGAAATTAAAAGAGAAATTGGTTTTGTAATTCTAGTTGAATACCAATCCATTTTAGAAAAAGGTAATTTAACAATAAGATAAGCCAAAACAATTGTTGAAATTTGTCCTAATTCAACTCCAATATTAAATGAAATTAGACTAGAGACAAATAACTCTTTAACAAGTCCAATATCACTTAAAACTCCTGCAAACCCAAGACCATGAAGCAGTCCAAATATAAAAATAATAATTGTTCTACTTTTACTTAAATTATTATTAAATAAATTTTCAATTCCAACATAAGCAATAGAAAGCGCAATGATGGGTTCAACTATATAAGAAGAAATTTTTATTATGTTAAAAACACCTAAAAATAAAGTGATTGTATGAGCAATTGTGAAAAGAGAAATTTGTAAAATTAATGTTTTAATATTTGATGAGAGTAAAAATAAAGCTAAGACAAACAATATATGATCAAGTCCCTTAGGTAATATGTGTTCATAACCTAAAATTAAATAATTATAAAAATTTTTGAAAAAATTGTTTTTATTTTTTTCAATTTTTATAATTGATGAATAGTTTTTGTTTTTAATAATTTCAGTATGCAGTTCGCCAAATTCTTGAGAGTTAACTCTTAAAATAATTGGACCAAAATTTTTATTCCAAAAAAATTTAAACTCACTACTTTCAATATTATTAAAATTAATCTTTATTACTGTATCTCGTATTAATTCTAAATTCTCTACTTGCGGAATATCTATTAAATTAATTACTGGATTAAATTTATTTTTTTTAGTTTCTAAAAATATAAAATTTTCAATGTTATTAAATTTATTTTCAAATTCTCTTAATAACTGTTCAGGATCTAGTTTTCTAAGATTATCATAAATGTTTGATTTTTCAGAGTCTTTAGAATTAGTATGTTTTGGATCAATACCAGCTATTATAGACTCTAAATTAATTCTTAATGATAAGTTTGCATCAAAAGTTTTTTCATTTTTTATTATATCTAAATTTGCTATTGTTGGACGCAATTCATGAGTAAATGCATTATTAATAAATAATAAACAAAAGATGAAAATTTTTAAAAATATTATTCTCATAAATTTATTAATTATCATTACTTTTATAATCTATGCCAACAAGAAGTTAAATGCACATGAATTGTGGTTAGAACCAGATTATGAAAACAAAAACAATCACATTAATATTATGGTTGGTCAAAACTTTAAAGGTACACGTTTTGGATTTTTAAATTCTGAGATGAAACAATTGTTCCATGAAAATAAAAATAAAATTCAAAAGATCACGCAAAGAGATGGAAATTTTCCAGCTATACAAATTGATATAGACAAAGATGAATTTAATATAATTAGTTATGAAACTAATTATAGTTTTTTAAAATATAAAAGTTATGATGATTTTGAAAAATTTGTTAACGAGCAAAATTTTAGTCATCTAACTAAAAATATTGATAAAAAAATAATTCCAACAGAAAATTACAAAAGATTTTCAAAAATTTTAATTTCAAACTCTAATCAGTTTTTCTTACAAAAACAGAATTTAGACTACGAAATTATTGCTTTAAACTCTCCATTTGAGAGATCGAATGAGTATTTTGAATTTCGTTTAGTAGAAAATAATAAGCCTCAAAAAAATTTTCAGGTAACTATTTTCAGTAAAGATGGTATGAATTTTTATAAGGATTATGTCAAAACGAACCCAAATGGAGAAGGAAAAATAAGGCTTTTTGAAAACAGATCGTATCTTATTAGTGCCGTTAAAGTTAAGAAGGCATCTCTTTTAGAGAGAGTAAAACTTAAATCAGAGTGGATAAGTCATTGGGCAAGTATGACTTTTTATCTAGATTACAATTGATAGTTGTATTAATTTTTTTTTATTAAATATTTTTAAGCTTTTTTCACCTTTTTTATCATTAATAATTTAGACTCTTTCCAATGTTTATGGTTATATGCGTTCGGTTAATTAACTAAATAAATAGGAGAAATAATGATTAAAGAAAAAAAATCCTTGAAGAATGAAACATCTTCAAGACGTAAGTTCTTTAAAACTGCTGCTAAAGCTGGTGCTGTAGCTGCAGCTACAGTTGCAATGCCAAATATTGCGACTGCAGGTTCTCACGCTAAAACATTAAAGATGCAAGCTGCATGGCCGAGTGGAGCAAACATCTTTTTTGAAATGGCTGCAGATTACTGCAAAATGGTAGAAGACATGTCAGGAGGTTCTTTAAAAATTGACCTTCAACCTGTTGGAGCTGTAGTAAAGACATCAGAAATTGGAGACGCTGTAAGTTCAGGTGTACTTGATATGGGTCACTGGGTGACTGCATATTGGTATGGTAAAAACGCTGCAGCTTCATTGTTTGGAACTGGTCCTTCTTACGGTATGTCATCTCAAGAAGTTATGGGATGGATGGAATACGGTGGAGGAAGAGCTCTTTACGAAGAAACTCTAGCAAAAGTTGGATATGACTATGTTGGATATTTCCATATGCCTATGCCTGCTCAACCTTTTGGATGGTTCAAAAAGAACGTAACAAAAGTGTCTGACGTAAAAGGTATGAAGTATAGAACTGTAGGACTTGCTACAAACGTTCTTACTGCAATGGGAATGGTAGTTAGACAATTACCAGGCGGTGAAATTCAACCAGCTATGAAAACTGGATTGATTGATGCTGCTGAGTTTAACAACCCAACTTCAGACTCTCAGTTTGGAATGCAGGATGTATCTAAGCATTATCACTTAGGTTCATTCCACCAATCACAAGAGATGTTTGAAATTTGTATCAACAAAAAAACATTAAATGGTTTATCACCTGAGCATCAAGCAATATTGAAAAATGCTGCTTATGCTGCAAACACTGATAACTATTTCAAAGCGTTAGTAAGATACTCTGCTGACTTATCTAAGTTGATGAATGAGCATGGTGTTAACGTTTACCAAACATCAGACGAAATCTTAGCTGAACAATTAAAAGGCTGGGATGCAGTGATCGCGGATTTCAATAAGAAAGATCCTTTCTTTAAGAAAATCGTAGACTCACAAAAAGCGTATGCAAAAACTGTAATGAAATACTTGCTGATGAATCAGCCTAATTACAAACTTGCATATGAAAATGAGTTTGGTCCAATTGATAAGGTTAAAATCTAATCAATAAATTGAACTAATATTCAAATATTAAGAGGGGGGGTAAAACCCCCCTTTTTTTTATAAACAATATTATGTTGTAATTTTAATCTTAAAATGGATATATTCTAAATTCATGAAATCATTCATAAAATTTGCAGATACATTAAGTGCTTCAATGGGAAAAGCATTTTCATGGTGCATAGTAATTTTAATGGGTGGAACTTGTTATGAAGTATTCATGGCATACGTATTAAATGCTCCAACACTTTGGAACTTTGATTTTAGTTTACAAATGTATGGTGCAATCTTTATGATGGCTGGAGCCTATACATTAAGCACCGAAGCTCATGTTAGAGGAGATGTAATATATAGACTTTTTCCAGTAAGAGTTCAGGGCACAATCGATTTAATTTTATATTTTATTTTTTTCTTCCCAGGAGTTTTAGCATTAGCTTTTTATGGATGGGACTACGCAGCTTTGGCTTGGAAAATAAAAGAGACTAGCTGGAATAGTCCGGCACAAATACAGATTTATATGGCTAAATCTATGATACCGCTTTCTGGAATATTATTAATCATTCAAGGTATTAGTGAAGTTTTTAGATCGATTATCTGCATTCAAACTGGCCAATGGCCTGCAAGAATGGCTGATGCAGAAGAAACTGAAAAAGTACTTATGAAAGCCTCACAAGAAGGGAAATAAAAAAGATGTTTTTTGAATTAACTAATCCTGAAATAGCAATTGTAATGATGGGGCTATTTTTATTTGCAGTCCTTCTAGGATTCCCAATCGCATTCACCCTGATGGCAATGGGTATTGGTTTTGGATATTATGCATATTTTGATGCTGGCTCAATGGAGCATATTTGGGATAATCGGATATTTAGATTATTTATCAATAATACCTATTCAGTCATGGACAATACCGTCTTGACCGCTGTGCCACTCTTTTTATTCATGGGCTATCTAGTTGAAAGAGCAGGAATAGTTTCTAGATTATTTTTTGCAATAAGATTAGCTTCTCACAATTTACCAGCATCTATGGCAGTAGCAGCTTTAGTTACATGCGCATTATTTTCTACAGCAACAGGAATAATTGGAGCAGTAGTTACATTAATGGGGCTATTAGCTTGGCCTGCTATGGTTAAAGCGGGATATGATAAAAAATTTGCTTCAGGAATAATTTGTGCAGGTGGATGTTTAGGAATTTTAATTCCACCAAGTATTATGTTAATTGTTTATTCTGTTATTGCACAGTTATCACCTTTAAGATTATTCGCAGCTGCTATTTTTCCAGGTCTAATGTTAGCAGGTTTATACATTGTTTATGCAGTAGTGAGAGCTTGGATAAATCCATCGATTGCTCCAAAACCACCAAAAGAGGAAATACCTCCAAGAGCAGTAATTTTAAAAGAAGTCTTGGTTTCATTCTTACCTCTTTTTTCTTTAATTATCTTAGTTTTAGGAACGATATTAGCAGGAATAGCTACACCAGCTGAAGCAGCAGCAGTAGGTGCCTTAGGTTCTATAATTTTATCTTATTTTTATAAAACGCTTAAATGGAAAAATTTCAAAGAGTCAGTTTTTTTAACAGCTAAAACTACTGCGATGATTATGTGGTTATTTATTGGTTCATGGACTTTTGCTGCAGTGTTTTCTTATTTAGGTGGGCATGAAGTTTTTGAAGAATTGTTTAAAGGAATGGATCTAGAGCCATGGCAATTTTTAGTTATAACTCAAATAATTATTTTTTTACTTGGTTGGCCATTAGAATGGACAGAGATATTAATTATTTTTGTTCCTATATTTTTACCTTTAGTAGATTATTTTGGAGTAAACCCATATTTTTTTGCAATGCTAATTGCTCTAAACTTACAAACTTCATTTTTAACACCTCCTATGGCTATGTCGGCCTACTATCTAAAAGGAGTTCAGTCTAAAAATGTTGAATTGTTAGATATTTTTAGAGGAATTATGCCATTCCTTGGTATTGTAGTTTTGGCAATGGTACTGATGTACATATTCCCTGGAATAGCTTTATGGTTACCAGATACTTTATTTGCAAATTAAGTTAATTAATTAAGATGGATATTTTTTCGCTAAAAGTTGAAGAGTTAGCATTAAAAATAAAAGAAGCTCAAATTACATCTGTAGAAATATGTAAGCAATATATAGATCGAATTAATAAATTTGAAAAAGACGTAAAAGCCTGGGCACATATTGATAAAAAACTTTTATTAGAAAAAGCTGCGGACTCAGATAATCATAGAAGATCTGGTAAGCCTTTAGGCCCGCTTCACGGAATCCCGATTGCAATTAAAGATATTATAGGAACAGTCGATATGCCAACTGAGTGTGGGACTGTAATTAGAAAAGGTAAGTCTTATTCACAAAATGCAGAAATAGTAGATCTTCTAAAATCTGCTGGAGCAATAATAATGGGCAAGACAGCTACATCAGAGTTAGCTTATTTGGGTCCACCTAAAACTACTAATCCTCATGACTATTCAAGAACACCAGGTGGTTCTTCAAGTGGTTCAGCTGCAGCCATTGCATCGTTTATGGCCCCGTTATCGATTGGATCACAAACAGGAGGCTCAATTATCCGACCAGCATCTTATTGTGGTGTGGTTGGCTACAAACCAAGCTATGGTTTGATTTCAAGAAATGGAGTTTTAAGAACTTCTTACAGCTTAGATCACATCGGTCTTTTTGGAAGATCAGTTGAAGACATTGCATTGTTGGCAAAAGTTCTTATTAAAAAAGATCCATATGATCCTGCAACTATTTATTATTCTGCTGAAAATATTTTAGATGAAACAAAAAAAGGTCCATTGTTTGAACCTAAGTTTATTTTTTATAAAACTGATCATTGGAAAATAATCGATAAGAAATCTAGAGAGTCTTTTGAATATTTTATTAAATCATTTTCAAAAAATATTGAAGTGTTTGATACACCATCATATTTTAAAGATATCCATAAATATCATCAAATTATTCATGAAACTGATTTAGCTAATAATTTTTCAGATTATTATAAAAAGTTTAAAAACAAACTTTCAAAATATATGCAAACAGCTATTGCAAATGGTAATAAACATTCTGCTAAAGAGTATGCAGAAGCAATAGATTTTATAGAAACAAGTTATGAGTCATATAAAGAAGTTTTTCAAGATTATCATGGTGTTTTATCTCCATCTAGCCCAGGAGTTGCACCAGAAGGATTAAAGAGTACAGGCACAGCTGAATTTAATAGGGTTTGGTCTTATTTGGGAACTCCATGTATATCTCTTCCTTTACTTGAAGGTGAAAATAATTTACCATTAGGCATTCAATTAATTGGTGATCGATATGACGATCATAGATTTTTAGGAGTTGCTAATTGGTTAGAAAAAGAATGTCAGGAATAAATGCATAAAATAACTACAATTGTTGGTTTGTCATTTGCTATATTTTTTTTAGTAGGTTTAGCAACAACGTTAACAAGATCTATGCTGATAGGTTTTACAGATGTATTGCCTGTTTATATATTAATGGCAATGGCCATTATCATGATGATTTACGAAGCTTTCTTCGACAAAAGTTAAAAATTTCTAAAATTGACTGATAATAATAAAAGTTCTT
>JAYPCR010000025.1:0-9663 GCA_038124805.1 Candidatus Pelagibacteraceae bacterium | reverse complement strand
GCTATGACACCAAGAAGAGGTCCGGTTAGTATTAATTTACCTAGAAATATTTTAGCAGAGACGAACTCCTACAAAATTAATTTAAAAAAACCTTCCTACCTAAATTTTAGTGATCAAAAAGGAAATTTGAATGAAATTAAAAAAACAGCAAAATTAATTATCAGTGCAAAAAAATTAGTAATTATTGTTGGCGGAGGAATAAAATATAGCGGTAATTATAAAGATGTCATTAAGTTAGCAGAATTTTTAAATACACCAATAGTTACTGCAGCTGGACATGGTGACGCTATACCTTTTGGACATAAACTTAATGCAGGCCAGATGGGTCCTCGAGGCAATCCAGTTGCTTCTAAATTAGTTAAAGAGGCAGATATTATTTTAGCAATTGGTACTAGATTAGGTTTTAACTCAACTTTTTATTCTTACGATAACATCAACAAAAAAGCTAAAATTATTCAAATTGAAATTGAAAAGAAAATGCTTGGAAGATACTTTCCAATTACAGTTGGTATTCATGCAGATGCAGCTACAGCAACAAAACAAATTTATAATGAATTAAAAAAACAAAAAATTATTTCACAAACTAAAAATTGGACAAATAATTATTTAGTAGAAAGAAATAATTACTTACAAAGTAGGGAAATAAATAATTTGGGTAGAAACTTTCCTATCCAACCTAATGGATTATTTAAACAATTAAGAAAAGTTTTACCAAAAAATTCAGCTATAACACTAGATGCTGGAACTCTATGCTTGCAAGCAACAGATGCATTAAGATATTTTAATCCACCTTCTTTATTTACTCCATTAGATTTTGGTTTGGTTGGATTTTCTTTTGCTTGTGGTCTTGGAGTAAAAATTGCAAAACCTGAAAAAACAGTTGTTAGTTTGATGGGTGATGGTGGATTTGGGATGACAATATCTGAATTAAGCACAGCAGTTGAATATGGAATAAATACGACAACAATAGTTATGAATAATAAGAGCTGGGGTGCTGAAAAAGCATACCAAAAAGATTTTTTTGGAAAAAGATACCTAGGAGCTGATATTGACAGTCCTCCTTTTGATAAAGTAGCAGAATTATATGGCGCTAATGGTTTTAAAGTTACAAAAGTTTCAGAAATTAATGAAGCAGTAAATGCTGCTATTAAATCAAAAAAACCATCTGTGATAGATGTTGATGTTGATCCTAAAGCATTATACAGTTTTAGAAGAGATAGTTTCAAACATAGAGAAAAAAAATGAAATTAGAATTAAGAAAATTTGCAAAATTTGTTGATAAGACTTTTATTGAGGGTGGCAAAGAAGCCAAAGAACCAGTTTTACTGGTATCTGTAGCAGCTGTCTTTAAAAACCCTTGGCATGGTCAAGGTTTTGTTGAAAACTTGAGACCAGTGATTTTGGATCTTGCTCCTAAACTTGGAGACATTTTAGTTCCAGAATTGATTAAAGAAATTGGTTCTCCTGAAAAAATTCTAGCCTATGGAAAAGCAGGTATAGTTGGGTTAAATGGTGAAATAGAACATGCTTCAGCATTTATTCATACTTTAAGATTTGGGAATAAATTTAGAGATGCTGTAGGTGGCACTTCTTATTTAAGCTTTACTAATACCAGAGGACCAGCTGGGTCTAAAATTTCAATACCCATGATGCATAAAACAGACTCTGGTTTAAGACCATATTATTTAACTCATGAATTTACCATCCATGATGCACCTTTTGATGATGAAGTAGTTATTGCAATTGGTGGTGCTTCTAGCGGAAGAGCTCATGCACGTACTGGTGATAGATATCAAGACATGAAAGAAATGGGTATTGAGCCTAAATAATTCTTGATGGAAAAGACTAAATCTTCATCAGGTACTTTCTATGCGTATAATAAAAAAGATACAATACCAATTGTATTCATTCATGGAGTTGGGTTAACTCATGAAATTTGGCAACCGCAGTTAGATTATTTTAAAAATTATACAACTTTATCATACGATATTTTAGGACATGGCAATACGCCTTTAGAAAAAGAACAATTAAGCTTTGATGATTTTTCTGATCAATTAATTCATCTTTTAGATGAACTTAAAATTAATAAAATTCACTTAGTAGGTTTTTCAATTGGATCATTAATCGCAAGAAATTTTGCGATCAGGTTTAATTCCAAATTACAATCTTTGACTTTACTCTGTTCAATTTTTAAAAGAAGTGAGGAAGAACAAAAAATTGTTAATGAAAGATTTGCTCAAGCAAAAAAAGATTTAAAATTATCAAAACAAGCTTTGAAAAGGTGGTTTTCTGATAAATATCTTGAAGAAAATCCTGATACTTATGAGAAAATTACTTCTATTTTATCAGCTAATAACATGTCAAATTTTTTAAAAGTTTACGAATTATTTGTTTTCCATAAAAATGATGAAAAATTTGATAAAATAAAAACAAATACTCTGATAATGACAGGTGAACATGATCCCGGCTCAACTGTCAAAATGTCTGAAGAGTTATCTAAAGTTATTGCAGGTAGCGAATTGAAAATTATAAAAAATGGAAAACATCTTTGTGGTATTGAATGTGCAAATGAAGTAAATTTAGCAATTAAAAATTTTATTGATAAATGCCAGAACTAAAAAAATATCAAATGTTTATCGATGGAGAGTGGGTAGACTCTGAAAGTAAAAAAACATTTGAAACTCTTAATCCAGAAAATAATGAACCTTGGGCAATAGTTCCTGAAGCAAGCGCTAAAGATGTTGATAGAGCAGTTCGATCAGCACAAAAAGCATTTGAAGGAGATTGGCCCAAACTATTACCAAGAGAAAGAGCAAAATTTCTAAGAGCTATTGGAGATCAATTAAGAGCTAATGCTGAAATGCTTGGTGAGATTGAAACTATAGACACAGGTAAATTATTTAGAGAGACAAAAAAACAAGCAATATATATTGCAGAGTATTATGACTACTATGCTGGCTTAGCAGATAAAGTTGAAGGCACTGTTCTTCCAATTGATAAACCAAATGTTCAAGCGATTACAACCAGAATTCCAATTGGAGTAATAGCAGCAATCGTTCCTTGGAATTCTCAAATGTTTTTAACAGCAACAAAGTTAGCCCCTGCTCTTGCGATGGGTAATACTGTAGTTATCAAATCTTCAGAATTAGCACCTGCAGTAATGTTTGACTTTGCTAGATTAATAGAAAAGACCGGAATTCCAAAAGGAGTGGTTAATGTTATTACAGGATTTGGAGATCCTTGTGGTAAAGCTTTAACAACTCACAACTTAGTAGAAAAAATTGCATTTACTGGAGGTCCAGAAACTGCAAGACGTATAATTAAAAATTCAGCAGAGAATTTATCTGAAGTAAGTTTAGAACTTGGTGGCAAAAGTCCAGTTGCAGTTTTTGATGATGCTAATCAAGAAAATGCAATTAATGGAATTACAGCAGGAATATTTGGAGCAAGTGGACAAAGTTGTATAGCAGGCTCAAGACTTTATATACAAAAGGGAATTTATAATGAATTTTTAGAAAAATTAGTAAATCGAACTAATAAAATCAAGATTGGAGCCCCAATGGATCCTGCAACTGAGATGGGGCCATTGAGTAACTTTAAACAACTTGAAGTTATAGAAAAAAATATAAAAGAGACAATCGAGCAAGGTGGAAAAATTAAGTGTGGTGGAAAAAGACATTCTTTTTCTAATAAAGGATATTATTTCCCTCCGACAATAATTGAATGTGACAATCACAATCTACCTGCCGCAGAAAATGAACTATTTGGTCCTGTTTTATCTGTAATGAAATTTGATACAGAGGAAGAAGTAGTAAATAAAATGAATGATAATCAATATGGTTTATCATCTGGGGTTTATACTAGTAATCTTGCAAGAGGAATGAGAGTTTCCAAAGCAATTAGGGCTGGAATAACTTTTGTTAATACTTATAGATTAATCTCACCATCAGCTCCTTTTGGTGGAATTAAAGACAGCGGCTACGGTAAAGAAGCTGGGATTGAGTCTATTAAAGACTATACCAGAGTAAAAACTACTTGGTTTTATACATCTGACGAACCTACCCTAGATCCATTTTCTATTCGATAGATTTCATTTACATCAATGACCACAAAACATTATTTTCTAGTTCTGCTAATAATGGCAATATTTGGTAGTGCTTATCCAGTTGGAAAACTTATTCTAAATACATCTTTACCACCGATGTTAATGGCGTCAATTAGAATGGGAATTGTATTTTTATGTTTAATACCATTCTGGAAATTTAAAGTTCCGGATAAAAAATATTTTATACCATTAATTGGCTTTTCATTCTCCATGGGCGCTGGAGTTTTTACATTTATGAACTTGGCTCTTCAAAAAGCAACTGTGGTGTCTCCAATAATTATAGGCGCACAACTTGCAGTGCCATTTTCAATAATTATTAGTTCAATTTTTTTACGTGAAAAAATAAGTTTTAAAAAATGGTTATTAGTTTTAACTGCTTTTATTGGAATAATTATAATTGGGTACGATCCAAAACTTAAAGGTGAAATTTTGGCATTAATTTATACGGGAATAATGTCATTTTGTTATGCATCTGCTCAAGTTTTTTCAAGATATCTAAAAGAACTAGATGTTAAATTAACAAATGCTTATATGGGAATATTGGCTTGCGTAAGCTTATTAACATTATCTATAATTTATGAGGGAGATACTTTATTACACTTGAACAATATCAATCTGCCAACCTGGTTATTAATTTTACATAGTGCAATTATCATTTCTTTAATTGCACACATGTCTATGTTTTATCTTTATAAATTTTACCCTATAGGACAGGTTATGCCATTTTATACTTTGTTTCCTTTGTTTGGTATCTTACAAACTTTTTTAATTTTTAATGAAATACCTCCAATATTAACTTTCATTGGAGGAGGAATTGTTCTAAGTTCTGTTTTTTTAATACAAAAAATAAGGTAATTTTCTCGTTGAATATTGCAAATATTCATAATTAAATTAGCTTTTTATAAATTGTTAACAATAAAAGAGGAAGATAATGAAAAAATTAATTATTGCTGCTTTTATATTTGTTTCAACTTTTACAACAAATGTATTTGCAGAAATTAAAATGGGAATCATTTTAGGATTTACTGGTCCTATTGAATCCTTAACACCGGCTATGGCTGCATCAGCTGAACTAGCTTTTAAAGAAGCTTCAGACTCTGGTTCATTATTAGGTGGTGAAACTATTTCAGTAGTAAGAGCAGACTCAACTTGTGTAGACTCAGCAGCGGCAACAGCAGCAGCTGAAGGTGTAATTTCACAAGGTGTAGCAGCAATCATGGGAGCTGACTGTTCAGGTGTAACTGGTGCTATTGCATCGAACGTTGCAGTACCAAATGGTGTAGTAATGATTTCACCATCTGCAACATCTCCTGGATTAACAACTTTAGATGATAATGGATTGTTCTTTAGAACAGCTCCATCTGATGCTAGAGGTGGTCAAATTCTTGCTGACATTACTAAAGATAGAAAAGTTAAAAGCGTAGCAATTACTTATACTAATAATGACTATGGTAAAGGTTTAGCTGATGTTTATAAAGCAGCAGTTGAAGCTCATGGTATTAAAGTAACTGCAGTTACTGCACATGAAGATGGAAAAGCAGACTATTCATCTGAAGTTGCAACACTTGCTTCTGCAGGTGGAGATGCAGTAGCAGTAATTGGTTATCTTGATCAAGGAGGAAAAGGAATTATTCAAGCTTCTTTAGACTCTGGCGCATTTGATAAATTTATTTTATCGGATGGTATGATCGGTCAATCACTTGTTGATGCTTTTGGAAAAAGTTTAAATAAATCATTTGGTTCTATGCCTGGATCAACTGGAAAAGGTGCTGGTGTTTTTGCAGAAGTTGCAAAAGCTGGTGGTATTGATAGTTCTGGTCCATACACAGGTGAATCATATGATGCTGCAGCTTTAATTACTTTAGCAATCCAAGCAGGTGGTTCAGCTGATAGAGCATCTATTGCAAAAAATATCATGGCAGTAGCTAATGGCCCAGGAACAAAAATTTATCCTGGTGAATTAAAAAAAGGTTTAGATTTATTAGCTAGCGGAAAAGCTGTTGACTACGAAGGAGCAACTGGTGTTTCGTTTACAGATGTAGGTGAAGCAGAAGGTTCTTTCTTAGAGCAAGAGATCAAAGGCGGAAAATTTAAAACTAAAAAACAAAGATAATACAAAACTTAAAAAACCCCTTGCATTAATTTGTTAGGGGTTTTTTTATTGTCCTAAAAAAATTCTTATAATTCCAAATACAGAAATCAAAATCAAAAAATAAAAAACTACTTTTCTATAAGTAGCTTCTTTAGCTTTTGTAAAAAATTTATCTCCAATATAAACACCTAAAGGTAAAACTATAATAATTGATAAAACTCTATAGATTGTAGTTAAATCTATTATTCCTCCAAAAAAACTAAGCACAAAAGCATAAATATCAGTTAAAAAAAATAGAGCTGCCAGTGAACCTCTAATTATTGCTGGCTGAATACTAGTTACCAACAAAAATAATGCTACAGGTAAACCTCCTAAAGTTGAAAAACCATTAGCAATACCAGAAACTATACCTGTTAATATTTTTGAAATTAAATTATTAATTTTTAAATTAGTATACCCTCTCATCAATAGTAATGAAAAAAATATTACAACTAAACAAATTAAAAAATGGGTAACCTGTGAAGATAAATACTTTAATAAGAATAATCCAATCGGAGAACCTATAATTATTCCAATTAAAATTTGAGCAACAAATTTCCAATCTATCTTATTCCAAATATAAGGTACCATGAAAATGCTAACAAAGACTTCCAATAATAAAATAATTGGAACAATTTCTATTGGTGGCAATATAAAAGACAAACCTGAAACAGAAATTGCTGAAAAGCCAAAACCATTAAAGCCTCTTACAATTGAGGCGATAAGAATAATTAACGCAAAAATAACAAAGTTATTTAAATCTAGATTAACAAAATTTAAGAGTGTCATTAAATGATATATTTATCAGCAAGGTAAATCACTAGTCCTAAAGCAATACCTAATAAAATATATCTCATAGTGTTTATTTTATTTCTATTTTTTCAGGAAGTATACCTTTTGGTCTATATCTCATAATCAATAACAGACCTATTCCCATCATAAGATATCTAAAATATGGCACACTTTCTATCAAATGTAATTTTAAAGCGTGAGTTTCTGACAAGCTAGAAGTAAACAAATTTATCAAATACAGTGCAATCGGAGCTGCTTCAATCCATAAAAACCAAACAACAAAACCCCCTAAAATAGCACCAAAATTATTTCCACTACCCCCAACGATCACCATAACCCAAATTAAAAATGTATATCTCATTGGCTGATAACTACCTGGAGTAAACAATCCATCTTGAGTAACTAACATCGCACCAGCAATTCCTACAATTGCAGATCCTAAAATAAAAATAAACAAATGTTGTTTAACAACATTTTTTCCCATCGCATTTGCGGCCTCTTCGTTATCTCGAATTGCACGCATCATTCTTCCCCAAGGTGAATAAAGAGCTTTTTGAGTTAAAATTAAAAGTATCACAACAATAACTAAAAATAATCCTGAATAGCAAAGTTTTACAAATACCGAAGACCCTTCTATGACAAACTGATTTAATGCAGATTGTCTTTCTGCCATATCTGAGATTAAATTTAATTTACTCAAATTAAATTTTTCAATTAAATTAATAAACCATTCAGAAGATTGTAAATCTACTTCATAAGGAGCTGGCCTTTTTAAACCTATTACATTTTTTACGCCTCTAGTTAACCAGTCTTCATGCTTAATAATTGCGATAACAATTTCTGAAATTAAAAGGGTAGCAATAGCTAAATAATCTGATCTTAAACCTAATGCCACTTTACCTACAATAAATGCTAACCCACCAGCAAAAAATGCTCCTACTATCCATGAAAATATAATCGGTAAACCAAAACCACCTAAAAATCCTGTTCTTGCTGGGTCCACAGCTTCAATTGCTTCTATTCCAGGATCAGCTGTAAATCTTATTATTATTATTCCTAAGATTATTATTGTAGCTATTGAGTAAGTTCTAATTTTTGATTTAGCAAAATTTTTCAAAATAAATCTGATTACTAAAATCATAACTATGATTAACCATAAGCACATCAAGATATCAAAACCTCCTGCTTGCCAAGCTTCCTGGACTGGATCTACAGATATCAATACTGCAGCAAGACCTCCTAGTGCGGTGTAACCCATTATTCCAAAATTAATTAATCCCGCATAGCCCCACTGAATATTTGCTCCCATTGTCATGACTGCAGAAATCAAACATAGATTAAAAATAGATAGGGCCATATTCCAAGATTGTAAAAATCCTACTAATAAAATTAAGCCCATCATAATTGAATAAGCAACAATGACGTTTAAGTTCTTTCTCACAATACTTTTCCTTTAAATATTCCAGATGGTCGATACAATAAAACAATCACAAGTATTGAAAACGACACTGCAAATTTATAATCTGTAGATAATAATTGAACTAAACTTTCTGGTTCCATGCTTTCAGGCAGTATATACATAAAAAATTTCTTATAAGCGTAAGTTAAAAGAATCTCAGAAAAAGCTATTACATAGCCACCTAAAAAAGCACCAAACGGGTTACCTATCCCTCCAACGATTGCAGCCGCAAATATTGGAAGCATATTGTTAAAATAGGTAAATGGTTTAAAGCTTTTATCTAAACCATACAAAGTTCCTCCAATAGTTGCTAAAATTCCAGCAATTATCCAAGTGATCATCACAATTCTCTTAGGATCTATCCCTGATAATAAAGCTAAATCTTCATTGTCAGAATATGCCCTCATACTTTTTCCTGTTTTAGTTTTGTTTAAAAACCAAAATAAGGTTGTCACTAGTGCTAGAGTTACAATGACTGTTATAATTTGTGTGGATTTAATTGCTAGACCTTCATTTAATCCTGTCATTTCTTTAAACTGACCAGCAGTAATTAAAAATTTTTCTCCATCAAAAAATCTTCTATCATCTGGTCCAATTATTATTCTTACTACTGCTTGAGTAACAAACATTACACCAATACTAACCATAGCAAACTGAACTGGTGGACTTTTACTAACCCTGTAGTACTTAAAAACAAATTTATCAATTAACAGCATATATAAAATCATAAAAAAAATTCCAAACGGGATAGCAAGCAAAGCTGTTGGTAAAAATCCTAAAGAAACTCCTAATGACTGTAAGTACCACGTGAATATTATTGTAGCCATGGTACCAAAAGACATCATGTCTCCTGTTGCAAAATTTGCAAACCTTAATACTCCATAAATAAGAGTTACAAAAATAGCACCTAAAGCTAATTGAGAACCATAAGTAACTGCTGGTACAAAAATATAATTAAGTAAAAGTATTATTGCATTTATAAAATCCATATTATCCACCTAAAAATGAGCTTCTTACTCTTGGATCATTTAATAATTCTTGTCCGGTTCCTGAATATCTATTTTCGCCAGTGACTAAAACAAATCCTCTATCAGAAATGTTTAAAGCCTGCTTTGCATTTTGTTCAACCATTAAAATAGCAACATTTGTTCTTTTAACTTTAACAATATGATCAAA
>JAYPCR010000024.1:0-10382 GCA_038124805.1 Candidatus Pelagibacteraceae bacterium | reverse complement strand
TCTGGACAAGCAAATTTTGTAGAGAAAATTAATTTTTCAGTTTTTCTAAATTTTGCAGGTAAAGTTTCGTCTTCATATTCAACAAAAATTAATCCATTTGCTAAATTTACAGCTGTCTCAATGCTTTCTGCTAATCTATTTCCTAAAGAAGAATTTAATACAATTCTATCTACTAAAATAGATATATCGTGTTTAGTTTTTTTATTTAGTTCTGGTGCTTTATCAATTTCATAAAGAACATCATCTATTTTAATTTTTCTAAAGCCACGTTTTTTATATCCTAAAATATCTTTTTTATATTCACCCTTACGTCCTCTTACGACAGGCGCATAGAGATAGATGGTAGCTTTTTTTGGTAATTCTTTTATTTTATCAACTATTTGGGTAATTGTCTGAGATGTGATTGGTTTGCCTGTAAAAGGTGAATAGGGCACACCAGCTCGTGCATATAGTACCCTCATGTAATCATATATTTCTGTTACTGTAGCAACTGTAGATCTTGGATTTTTAGAGGTATTTTTTTGCTCAATGGAAATAGCAGGACTTAATCCTTCAATTAAATCGACATTAGGTTTTTTCATTTTATCTAAAAATTGTCTCGCATAGGCAGATAAACTTTCAACGTATCGTCTCTGTCCTTCAGCATATATTGTATCGAATGCTAATGATGATTTTCCTGACCCTGACAATCCAGTTATGACGACAAATTTGTCCTTTGGTACTTCAAGAGAAATATTCTTAAGATTATGTTCTTTCGCGCCCTTGATAACTATCTTTTTAATCATAATTCTAGTTGCTTTGAATTAATAAAATTAATATTCAGAGTAAATTGTGATATAAATATAAATTAATTAAATAACAAATTATAAAATATTATGGCTGGAAGTTTAAATAAAGTATTATTAATTGGTCGTTTAGGCGCAGATCCTGAAATAAAGCAAATGGTGAATGGAAAAAGTGTAGCTAGATTAAGTCTTGCTACAAGTCAAACTTGGAAAGATAAAAATACAGGCGAAAGAAAAGAAAAAACTGAATGGCACCGTATAGTTGTATTTAATGATGGACTTGTGAATGTAGTTCAACAGTATTTAAAAAAGGGTGCTCAAGTTTATGTTGAAGGCCAACTAACAACTAGAAAATGGAAAGATGAACAATCTGGCCAAGATAAATATTCTACTGAAATTGTAATTCAAGGATATAACTCATCACTTACAATGTTAGGTGGTGGAAATTCTGGCGGCGGCATTCAAAATGACACTTCTCAATCATCCAATAATATTGAAGACTCATCACAATTTTCAAATGATATGGATGATGAAATTCCGTTTTAATCTATATGCAAAAATCTGAAGTTCCTAAGGATAATAATATAAAATTAATTTCTATGCATGACGAGATGAGCTCGTCATATTTATCCTATGCAATGAGTGTCATTGTAAGTAGGGCACTCCCAGATATTAGAGATGGTTTAAAACCTGTTCACAGAAGAATTCTATATGCAATGTATAAAGGTGGGTATGATTGGTCTAAGCAATTTAGAAAATCAGCAAGAATTGTTGGGGATGTAATTGGTAAATATCATCCTCATGGTGATCAGTCTGTATATGATGCTCTAGTTAGAATGGTTCAAGATTTTTCAATGAGTTTACCTTTGGTTGAAGGTCAAGGGAACTTTGGATCAATAGATGGTGATCCAGCTGCTGCTATGAGGTACACTGAAACTAGATTATCTAAAGTTTCTCAATTTTTGATTGATGATATAGAAAAAAATACTGTTTCTTTTAAAAGCAATTACGACGAAACAGAAAAAGAACCATCTGTATTACCAGCTCAATTTCCAAATTTGTTAGTTAACGGAGCAGGTGGTATTGCTGTAGGTATGGCTACAAGTATACCTCCACACAACTTAGGGGAAATTATAGATGGAACATTAGCTTTAATTGATAACAAAGATATCAAGATAAAAGATCTAATGAAACATATACCTGGTCCAGATTTTCCAACAGGTGGTGTAATCATTGGTAAAGATATAATTAAACAAGGCTACAATCATGGAAGAGGGTCATTTAAGATTAGAGGAGAAATCTCTGTAGAAAGTTCAAAATCTGGAAGAGATAGATTAGTAATCACTTCAATTCCATATCAAGTAAATAAATCAATATTAAATGAAAGAATTGCACAGCTAGTAAGAGAAAAAAAAATTGAAGGTATAAAAGATATTAGAGATGAATCTAATAGAGAAGGAATTCGTGTTGCAATTGATCTAAGAAATGGAGTTGAGCCAGAAACTGTCAAAAGACAGTTATACAAAAATACTCAAATTGAAAGTTCATTTGGATTTAACACTTTAGCAATTGTTGATGGCAAACCTAAAACGTGTAACTTAAAAGAATTCCTAGAAAATTTTTTAACATTTAGAGAAGATGTAGTAATTAAAAAAACTAAATTTGATTTACAAAAAGCTGAAGAACGAGCGCATATTTTAATAGGATTATCAGTATCTGTTGAGAATTTAGATAAAGTAATAAAGATTATCAGATCATCAAAAACTCCTGATGATGCAAAAAAATCAATAATGAATACTAAATGGAAAATTGATAAATCAAAAAAAATTATTTCACTAATTGAAGACAAAGCTGCCAAAGGTTTGTATTCATTAAGTGAACCACAAGTGGTAGCCATTTTAGAGTTAAGACTTCAAAAATTAACTGCACTTGGAATTAATGAGATAGAAGTTGAGATTAAAAAATTAGCTGAATTAATATCAAAATTTAAAAAAATTATTTCATCTAAAAAAGAGCTTTTAAAAGTAATAAGTGATGAATTAAAAAATATAAAAGAAAAATTTGCTACTCCTAGAAGAACCAAGATTATTGATGCAGTTTTGAATTATGATATCGAAGAAACCATTCAAAAAGAGTCAGTTATTATTACAGTTACGCTTCAAGGTTATATCAAAAGAGGATCATTAGATAATGTAAAACAGCAAAAAAGAGGTGGTAAAGGTAAAACAGGTATTACTACAAGAGATGAAGACTCTGTTGTTCAAACATTATCAGTAAATACTCATACTTCTGTGTTATTTTTTTCTACTGAGGGATTAGTATATAAAGTTAAAGCGTGGAAAATACCTGAGGGATCAGCATCCTCTAAAGGTAAATCGTTATTTAATATATTGCCACTTAAAAACCATCAATCCATTAGCTCAATTATGCCATTTCCAGAAAATGATGAAGAGTCTAAAGATTATCAAATTATTTTCGCAACAGCTCAGGGTAAAATTAGAAAAAATAGTCTTGAAGATTTCTCGTCTATCAATGCCTCTGGAAAAATTGCAATGAAATTAGACTCTAATGATAAAATTGTTGGTGTTAAAATTTGTAAAGATGAACAAGATATAATTTTAAGTACTAAATTTGGTAAATGTATAAGGTTTGAGTCAAAAAAATTAAGAGTATTTAAAGGAAGATCTTCCAAAGGTATTAGAGGTTTGGTTTTAGCGCCAAACGATGAAATTGTATCATTGTCTATTATTGATGGAGATAAATCTAGTAAGAATGGTAAAAAATCTAAAGACGATAAAGCTGAATTAAAAGCAAAAGAAAAATTTATTTTATCAATATCTCAAAATGGTTATGGCAAAAAGACACCACATATTGATTATCGAGTTACCAATAGAGGTGGCAAAGGTATTATAGGAATAATTAATTCACCAAGAAATGGTAACGTCGCATCATCATTCCCAGTATTTGAAGGTGATGAAATATTAATTTCCACAAATAAAGGAAGAGTCATAAGAGTGGCTGTCAAAGAAATAAGAACTGCAGGCAGAAATACCCAAGGCGTTAGAATTATTAAATTATCAGGTGAAGAAAAGGTTGTTTCTGCGATTAAAATTGATGATAATTTAATTTAATGAATAAAGTTGCAATTTATCCAGGTACCTTTGACCCAATTACTTATGGTCATATTGATGTTATTAAAAAAGGATTAAAGTTATTTGATAAAATTATAGTTGCTGTTTCTGACGGAGAAAACAAAAATTACTTATTTAATGTTACAGAACGTATTCAAATTGTAAATAAAGCAATTTTTTCAGATTTAAAATTAAATAAAAAAAGAATATCAATAATTTCTTTTAATACTTTAACTACAGATATTTGTAAAAAGTATAAATCCAATATCATCTTAAGAGGATTAAGAGCAGTATCAGATTTTGAATATGAGTTTCAGCTAGCTGGAATGAATAGAAAATTAAACAAAGAAGTTGAAACAATTTTTTTAATGTCTGATGTTGAAAATCAAATTATTTCATCAAGATTAATAAAAGAAATCGTGAAATTAAATGGTGATATTAAAAAATTTACTACAAAAAGCACAATAAAATCTTTAAAAGAAAAATATGAATAAACTATTAATTAAATTATTTATTTTTTTATTTTTAACAACTAACCTATCAATAGCAGAGGAGAATATAATGATTTTAAAATTAAAAGATGGTGATGTAAAAATAGAGTTATTTCCAGATGTAGCTCCAAACCATGTAAAAAGAATTAAAGAATTAGCTGATAGTGGCAAGTATGATAATGTGGTGTTTCATAGAGTTATTGATGGTTTTATGGCTCAAACAGGTGATGTAAGATTTGGTAATTCCGAGTCTGCATCTTTCGATTTAAGAAGAGCTGGTATGGGTGGATCTGATTTACCAGATCTTAAGCAAGAATTTAGTAGCGTTCCTCATGATAGAGGTACTTTATCGATGGCAAGATCTTCTGATCCAGATAGTGCTAACAGTCAGTTCTTTATTTGCTTTAAGCCCGCACCTTTTTTGGACCGTCAGTACACTGTGTTTGGAAAAGTTTTAGAAGGTATGGAGTTTGTAGATAAGATCAAAAGAGGTGATGATAATAATAACGGTGCTGTAACTGACCCTGATAAAATTATTAGCTTTAAGTCACTTTAATCTTTAAATGGCATTAAAAGATTTTGCCTTTAAACTTTTAAAAGAAGATAATTCAGCTCGATTAGGATTAATCGAAACTCATCGTGGTAACATTTCTACACCAGCTTTTATGCCTGTTGGCACACAAGCTACTGTAAAAGCTTGTACTATTGATGATATAAAAAAAACAGGTTCACAAATTATATTATCTAATACATATCACTTAATGATAAGACCTGGTGTTGAAAGAGTTATATCTGCAGGTGGCTTACATAAATTTATGAATTGTGATTTACCAATTTTAACTGACTCAGGTGGTTTTCAAGTAATGTCACTTTCAAAACTTAATAAAATTGATAGAGAAAAGGGTGCTATTTTTAACTCTCATGTTGATGGAAAAAAATTTTATTTAAGTCCTGAAGAAAGTATAAGAATTCAATTAGGTTTAAATTCAGATATCGTTATGATTATGGATGAATGTCCAAAAAAGACTAATGATTTTGAAATTATTAAAAAGTCAATGGAATTGTCTTTATACTGGGCTGAAAGATCAAAAAAAGCATTTGGAAATAATCCACATAAAGCTTTATTTGGTATAGTTCAAGGAGGACTTTTTAGCGATCTAAGAATTGCCTCATTAAGAGGATTGGAGAATATTGGTTTTGATGGATATGCATTAGGTGGTTTGGCTGTTGGTGAAACTCAACAAGAAATGTTTGATGTACTTGATAATATTAAAGATCATTTACCAAAAGATAAACCTCATTATTTGATGGGAGTTGGTACTCCATCAGATATTCTGGGTGCTGTTAAAAGAGGAATTGATATGTTCGACTGCGTTTTACCTACACGATCAGGAAGAACGGGATTGGCATTTACATGGGAAGGACGAATTAATATCAGAAATAATAAATATCAAAGTGATAATTCTCCTTTAGATCCAAATTGTAATAATTTTAATTTGAATAAATATTCAAAAAATTACTTAAATCATTTATTTAATACTAATGAAATTTTAGCTTCAATGTTATTAACTCTTCATAACATTAATTTTTATCAAGAATTAATGAGTGCAATTCGAGAAAATATTAAAAATGGAACTTTCGATGAATTTCACAACAAATTCGTTAATATACTTTAAAATTATAGTTGTATTAATTAAAATTCGTATTTGAATTATTGAAATAATTCTGTATACAACAATTTCATTCTTTTGAATGTTTTGTGGGCCGTTAGCTCAGTTGGTAGAGCAATTCCCTTTTAAGGAATGGGTCGATGGTTCGAGTCCATCACGGCTCACCAATTTTAATCTTAAGTTATTGAAATTGGTGGATAATCAAGGATTATTTCATTCATCCATTCATTAATATTTTTAATTCTAGTATCAGATGATGGGTGAGTGCTCATAAATTCTGCTGGCTCTTTACCTTTATTAAATTCTTTCATTCTTTCCCAAATTTTAACTGTTTCTCTAATATCGTATCCTGATAATGAGGAAAATATCATTCCAAGATAATCAGCTTCACTTTCTTGTTTACGATTGAAAGGATTCATAATTCCTAATTGTGATAACAAACCAACAGTATTCATTCCAGTTGTTCTATTAATTTGTGATAATTTTCCTCCACTAAAAATATCAATTAGTTGCGTTCCTGTATTTAAAATTACACCTCTACTAGCTCTTTCAACTGAGTGTTTTGCTACAGCATGAGCTATCTCATGACCCATTACTGCTGCTAGGCCATTAGTGTTTTGTGTTACCTCTAAAATTCCAGAGTAGACCGCAATCTTTCCTCCTGGCATGCACCAAGCATTTCTAACTTTTTTATTATCTATTAAAATATATTCCCAATCAAAATTAGCAGTAGGATCATCTAGTTTAGCTCTATAAAAATATTCACCAATAGCATTCTCCATTCTTTTACCTATTTCTTTAATTTCTTCTAAGGTCTTAGAATCCTCACTCATTTTTTCTTTTTCTTTAACTTTTTCATAAATTTGAGCTGCTTGAGCATTTAGATTTGCTTCAGGAATTATTTTTAATTGTTTTCTTTCAGTAATGGGTGCTGATGAACATGACGGTAATAAAAAACCGCAACAACTACAGCCCACATATGATAAAAATTTTCTTCTATCCATTATATTTTAAAAATGATATTATATTGTTTTTATATGAATCTTAATAACAAAATACTAGTAGTCCTTTTTGTAATTGCAATTGCATTTGTAATATATTCAAGTTTTCATTAATTAGATGGCAAAAAAACGTTCTTTATCACTAACACTAAGAAATTACTTCATTACTGGTGTAGTGGTATTAATACCTATTGGTTTTACTCTATACCTAAGCAAAATTTTAATTGGAATTTCTTCAAAACTTATTCCTGGAAATATAAATCCAAACAGCTACTTACCATTTAAAATTCCTGGTATTGAAATTTTAATATCAATTATTTTGATAACAATTGTTGGTGGTATCTCTTTATCATTTTTGGGAAAAAAAATTTTAAAAATTATAGATGATTTATTTAAAAGAATTCCATTTTTAAGAACTATTTATTCAGCAATAGTTCAAATGACAGAAACTTTCTCTAAATCAGGAGGAAGTAAAAAAAGTGTAGTATTAGTTGAATATCCTAGAAAAGGAGTTTGGGCCGTAGGATTTGCCACGAAAGAAAATAAAGGCGAGATGTCAGATAAGGCTAATAAGAGACTTTTGAATGTTTTTATTCCAACGACACCAAACCCAACCAGTGGTTTTCTTTTAATGTTTCCTATAGATGAAGTAATTTATTTAAATATGTCTTTTGAGGAAGCATCAAAATTCATAGTTTCAGCTGGAACTTCTACTAAAAATTAAGCAATATCATTAATAATATCAGCTTGATCGTATAATTTCATCAATGTTTTAAATCTACTGATATTTTCAGAACTATTCTCTATTCGTCTCATTTCTTTTTCTGCTAATAAAAACAAATCAGCATTTTGGACAGGGTCAGCAAGCCTAAAGTTTTTAATACCACTTTGTTTAAAACCAAGTATGTCTCCATAACCTCTAAGTTTCATATCTTCTTCTGAAATTTTAAAGCCATCCGTAGAACTTTTTAAGATATTAAGTCTTTTTTTTGCATTCTCACTTAAATTTGACTTAAACATTAATATACAGGTCGATTGTTTTTGGCCTCTACCAACTCTTCCACGTAATTGATGTAATTGTGATAATCCAAATTTATTAGCATTTTCAATTACAATAACATTAGCATTTGGAAAATCGATTCCAACTTCAATAATAGTTGTTGAAACTAAAATTTTGAATTCATTGTTTAAAAATTTATTTAAAATTTTATCTTTTTCATCAATATCAGTTTTGCCATGTAATAAAGCGACTTGATTTTTAAAAATTTTATTTAAATATTCAAATTTTTTAACAGCAGAGGTGTGATCTACTTTTTTAGACTCTTCTATTAATGGACAAACCCAAAAAACTTGATTTCCATTATTTATTTCTTTTTTAATAAATTTTATTACTTCATCAATTTTACTTTCTGGTTTAGTGTAAGTGATTACTTCTTTTCTAGCTTTAGGTTTTTCCTTAATAATAGATATATCCATATCTCCGTAAATTGTCATAGTTAGTGTTCTTGGTATTGGAGTGGCTGACATCAGCAAAACATCACAATTATCACCACCTTTATCTGAAAGCATTTTCCTTTGATTAACACCAAATTTATGTTGTTCATCAATTATAATTAAACCTAAATTTTTAAATAAAATTTTTTTTTGGAAAATTGCATGAGTACCAAAAATTATATCAATTTTGTTTTCACTTAATCGTTTAATAATTTCTTTTTTAATTTTTGGTTCAGATTTACTGGATAAAAGATCAATTTTAACTAGATTTGATAATAAATTTTTAGCAAGAATATAATGCTGTCTAGCCAAAATTTCAGTTGGAGCCATAACAGCAACTTGAAAACCTGACTTAACTGTATTTAAAGCTGCAAGCAACGATACTATAGTCTTACCACTACCAACATCTCCTTGAAGTAATCTAAACATTTTTGTTGATGATTTTAGATCAGTATTTATTTCATCAAGTGTTTTATATTGATCATTAGTTAAGTTAAATTCCAATTTATCAATTATTTTTTTTTGAAAATTTAAATCAAAATTTTTATTCTTTTTTTTTATCTTTTTTATCTTTTTTCTAATTTCTGAATTAACTAAGAATGTAGAAAAAATTTCATCAAAAGCTAATCTTTCATAATAACTGGTTTTAATTTTCCCAACATTTTCTGGTTTATGAAGTTCAATAATTGCTTTGTTCCAATTAATACCATCAAATCTTTTTAATATTTGATCATTATGCCATTCATTTAAGATAGGTAGATTTTGTATTATTTGACTAATTATATTGTTATAAATTTTTTCGCTAATACCTTCTGTTAACGAATATTTATTATGCTTAGTTTTGATTAAACTTGAGTCTTCTGATACATAAGTTGGATTGGTAATTTGATATCGATTTCTAAAATAACCAATTTTACCACTTAAGGTAATTTCTTTTCCTAATGGTAATATTTTTTTAATATAACCTTCATAACTATTAAAAAAAATACAATCAATATCTCCGGTATCATCTTTACAAGATACTTTATTTGGTAAATTTCTTATTCGAGGAAAAGAATATTTGTTCGGCACTATAGTGACTGTCTGTATTTCTCCAATCTTTAAATCTTTAATTTTTAATGATTGGGATCGATCTATAAATGATTTGGGTAAACGCCATAGCAAATCAAATATCGTATTAATTTTCTTTTTTTTTAATAAAGTAGACGTTTTTTTACCAACACCTTTTAATTGAGTAAGATCAGAAAGTAGATAATTAGAGGTATTTTTATTTACCATGTTAATCTAATATATTCTAATAATGAATGACGATATAGATAATTTAAAAAAAAAAATTTTATACAGATCTACCTATCGAGGCACTAAGGAAATGGATAAACTTCTAGGAAGTTTTACCAAACATTATATTAATGAATTGAATCACACAGAACTTAAAGCATTAGAAAATTTTTTAAATATTGATGATGATAATCTTTATAGATTTTATAAAGGCTTAGACACTGAGATTGTTTTTGATTCCAATAAGATAAATTTATTATTTAAAAGTTTTATATATAGTGAAAAATAGTGGCGGAGAGACTGGGATTCGAACCCAGGAAAGAGTTGCCCCTTTGCCGGTTTTCAAGACCGGTGCTTTCAACCGCTCAGCCATCTCTCCGTGAGCAAGGTTTTATAATTATAATTATTTAATTCAACCTTAAAATAGTCTAATAAATCTAATTATTAATAGCTCCTTTTAATTTCTTATGAATAGTCAATTTAATAAAGGTTTGATTCTAGCCTCATTCGGATCATTTTGGTGGGGTTTTTT
>JAYPCR010000023.1:0-10588 GCA_038124805.1 Candidatus Pelagibacteraceae bacterium | reverse complement strand
TTTTCTTTGTTCTTTTGGTAATCTTCTTTGAGGGTTATTAATAATTAATCCTTCTTTTATAGGTGTAAATGTTGCATCAATATGAATTGGATATGGGTCCCCTGGGAAATTTACAGCATGAACTCTATGATCTTTGTAATGTCTTTTTAACCAATCAATGCCTTTTAAATTTGTTGTAAAACCATGTTGTACAACTAAATCTTTACCAAATCTTAAAACATCAGCTGCATCAAATAATGGTTCTTCTTCAGTAGTTACAAAAAATTTCTTTTCAGTCCACTCAAGTCTTTTTTGAATTCCAATTTTATCAGATAAATAATCTTTTCTATAATCAGCATCAGTTAATCTTGGTTTTGGAGCTGACTCATGTCTCATATTAGGATCTTGATTATAATATTCTTTTAACAAAGGTCTGTAACATAGATATTCAAACCATCTACATCGGTAACTCATCGTTGCTTCTAAAATTTCATTACCAACTGTTAGTAAAACATCTCTTGGAGGCATGCAGCCAAACATTGTTTCAGCTTCCCAATCAGGAGTAGCAGTTTTTTGATTAAAATTTATTGGAGTTGGTCGATCAACTTTAATTCCTCTTTTTTCTAACATACTTGAAAAATCATCTAGCAATTGATTTGCTTTATCAACAGTATCTTTTGTTCTTGGACCAAACTGACCTCGCATGTCACTATCTTCAGGAACTTTTGCATCTAATGCTGGTTCAGGAGCTGGAATACAAGTTCCATCTGCTCTACCAACGATCACATGTTTTAATGGATCCCATTCATTCCAACTATTAACAATTTTTTTATTCTCACTCATTTTTTTATCCTTTTATTATATTGTGCTCAGGTCCAAAAGGAAATTTTGTAATATTCTCAGCACCATTTTTACCAATTACTAAAATATCATGCTCTCGATATCCGCCTGCTCCAGGATTTCCTTCTGGTATCATGATCATAGGTTCCATGGAAATAACCATATTTTCTTCAAGAACTGTATCAATATCCTCTCTAAGTTCTAGTCCCGCTTCTCTTCCATAAAAATGGGAAAGTACTCCAAAAGAATGTCCATAACCAAAAGTTCGATATTGCAAATAACCTAACTCAGCAAATAATTCATTAAGTTCATGACAAATATCTGAGCACTTAACTCCAGGCTTAATTAATTCTAAACCTCTTCTATGAACTTTAACATTTGCTTCCCAAGCTTTTAAAGATGCATCATCTATTTCATTTAAAAACAAAGTTCTCTCTAATGCGGTATAATACCCTGAGATCATTGGAAAAGTATTTAAAGATAAAATATCTCCATTTACTAATTTTCTATTTGTCTTAGGATTATGAGCACCATCTGTGTTAATTCCTGATTGAAACCAAACCCAAGTATCCATGTACTCTGCTCCAGGATAAGTTTTTGCAATTTCTCTTTCCATTCGATCTCTACCAGCTATAGCAATTTCTAATTCAGTATTTCCTTCTCTAATATTTTTTACAATTTCTTCACCACCTAGATCAGCTATTCTTGCACCGTTTTTAATTATTTCTATTTCTTCGTTAGACTTAATCATTCTTAGCTTCATTAGATCCTTAGAAACATCGCTAAATACTGAGAAAGTAAAAATTGAGCTTAATTTATCCTTCATTTCTAAAGTGACATGATCATTTTCTAATCCAATAGTTTTTGGTGGTTCATCCCTTCCAATGATTGAAACAATTGCTCTTAAAAAATTATCTCTCTTCCAATCAGTATAAATTACATTATCACAATGTGATCTTCGCCAAGGCTGACTAGCGTCTATATTTGCTGAAATTGTATAAATTTTATCTTTAGTGACAACGCATCCATAAGGTCTTCCAAATGAACAATAAATAAAACCTGTGTAATAAGCAATATTGTGCATCGAGGTTAAAATAATCATATCAAGATTATTATCACTCATGACAGACCTTAATTTTTTTACTCTGTTATCATATTCTTGATTACTAAAAGGTAATTTTACCTTTTCTCCATTTTTTAGACTAAAAAAATCTGGTCTTTCCATAATGTTCCTTTGATTTAGTTAAGAGCGATATATCTTTTGTTCCATCTCATCACAAGACTGTAATAAGTAATGGAGATAAATAAGAAAAATCCTCCAATGATTGTATTAGTTGAAGGCACTTCATTAATTCCAAATAAGGGAAGCCAAACCCAGAAAATTCCACCAATAACTTCTGTTAGAGATAACAAAGTTAACTCAGCTGCAGGAATAGCTTTAGAACCAATTGAATATAAAATTAAACCTAAACAAACTACAGTTCCATGAAGAGAAAACATAGCGCTGTTATAGCTTGATGAAAAAAACACTAATCCATTACTTAAAATCATTATAGTAGCAAAAACTACACAGAAGAAACCAGCAAAAGCAACTGTCGTAAATTTTGGTGTTTCTTTTCTCCATCTTAGAGTTACGGAATATACCGAAAAACCAATTGAAGAAGTAATTCCAAAAATTAAACCTAATAAAGAAGCTTTTTCAGTATTATCTAATGCAATAATAACTAATCCGACTGTCGCAATAATAATTGAAATCCATACATTGATTGAAATTGTCTCTCTTAAAAATAAGAATGCTAATAAGGCTGTGAAGAATGGCATTGCTGCTAAGCAAAGCAAAGTAACAGCAGCTGTAGTCATTGTAATTGAATATATAAAACAGATCATTGCTATTCCTAATCCAGCACCGCCGACCACACCTGATAAACCTATTTTAAAGTAATTTTTATAGAATTCTTTTCCTTCATCAAAATATAAATACAAATTTAGAATTATAAAAATAGTTAACCCTCTACTAAATATATATTGCCATGGAACTAAATGAGGATCATCCATATACCGTACAATTAATGCACCAAAAGACCAAAGTATTCCTGCAAACAAAACAACTGGCACAGCAATTTTTGGATTTTTTACTTCGATCATTGCGGTAACTTAATTCTTAATAGAATTAACTACAACAAAAATTAGATAGCCTAAATTAAATTAGAATTGGATAAGTTTGGAAAGTAACAATCAATCAAGTCACCTCTTTTAAAGTTTGCTTTCCCCGATGGAAAAACAGCCCAAATATTTGAATTTACGAGAGATCTTATTCTAAAAGACTCCTGACCTTGTAGAACCTCTAATTCTAATTTACCATTTTCAGTTGTGGTAATTTTACTTTTGATAAATCTGGTAAAGTCTTTCTTTTTTTGAAAAGAATTTTTTAAAATTGCCTTAACTGGTTTTTCTTTAGGAACCCCTAAACTATTTATTAAAAAAGGCTGTATAAAAAATCTAAAACAAGCTGCAGAAGAAATAGGATTGCCTGGTAACCCGAAAATTACTTTTTGTTTTCCTTTTATTTTAGCAAACAGAACTGGTTTTCCTGGTCTAATTGCTACACTTTTAAAGTAATTAGATAATTTAAAACTATTAATTACACTTGGTACAAAATCAAATTTACCAGCAGAAACAGCACCAGAAGTAATTATCATATCAATTCTAGAATTAAGCATTTTTTTTATTTGTTTTTTAAACAAATGCTCATGATTATCTTTTAAAATTCCTCCATTGATAAAATTAAATAAAAAATTCTTTTCTAAAGATTTAATATAATGACTATTTGAATTTCTTACTTGCCAATTTGGAATATTATCTTTGTTTGAAATTTCATTTCCAGTTGAAAAAAATAAAATATTTGGTTTTTGTTTAACTTTAATTTTACTGATCCCTAATGTTTTTAAAGCTAAAATATGTTTAGATTGAATTATTGTTCCTTTTTTTATTATTAGATCATTTTTTTTATAATCAGATCCTAAAAATCTCACATGTTCATTTTTTTTAATTTTTTTACTAACAACAATATGTTGAGCATTTTTTCTATTTGGTAAAAAAACAATTTGTTCTATTGGAATTATGGAATCAAAACCTTTTGGTATTATTCCACCTGTCATTATTTCAACAACATCAAACTTTTTAATCTTTTTTTTAAAAGGTTTATTGCCTGCTGCAATCGAACCTATAATTTTAAATTTTTGAGAAAAATTTTTAGTGTCTTTTGAACGGATAGCAAAACCATCAAAAGCAGCATTATTACCTGCTGGATGATTATATTGCGATCTAATATCTAAAGCAGAAACTCGATTTAAACTATCGGTGCTATTAATAATTTCATCACTAATTTTAATTTTTGATTTGTTTAAAATTGTTATTGCTTGAGTGTAACTAATCATTTTTTTTTATATATTTTTTTGCAATTTCTAAATCTTCTTTAGTATTGATATTAAAAAAAGGATCAATATTTTCAAATTGCATTTCTATATTTTTAACACCAATACTATTCGCCCAAAGTTCAACTTTTCTATCACCTTTTTTAATTAAATCTTCCTCTAATTGGCTTAATAGATCTACAGACCATAAGCCAAAAATATTATGTCTAGTATTATTTGACTTTATAAAAAATAATTTACTTTCATTAAAATCTATTTTTTCAAAAAAACTTTGAAGTAATTCTTTTTTAAAAAAAGGAGTATCTGAAGGAAATGTTGATATCCATTGATAGTTTTTACCGTTTTTTTTAATCCACTTCATGGCACTCAAAACACCTCCTAAAGGGCCTAGATCTTTTTGAAAATCTTCAATTTTAGAAATTTTTTTTGACTGCAAAAATTTAATTTCACTGTTTGCGACAATTAAAATTTCATTAAAAATATCGACAATTTCCGATAAAATATAATTAATTAATATTTTTCCATCTAAAATAACTTGAGATTTATCTTCACCAAATCTTTTTGATTTTCCTCCAGCTAGTACAACACCTAAAATATTGTTATGATCCATTATTGAAAATATAAAACATTAAGAATTGATTTAAAGAAATATATGGATTTAAGAATTTTACAAATTGCTGCTAATACTGAAAACAATAAAATATTAAAAAACCCAACTCACAAATCAAAAAATAAAAACCCGATCTGTGGTGATGAAATGGAAATTAGCTTAAACGTAAAAAATGAGGTAGTAGAAGATATTGGTTATCAATGCAAATCATGTGTTTATTGCCAAGCTTCTGTAAGTCTTTTATCAAGAAAAATTAAACATAAAAAAATTCAAGAAATTAAAGACTTTATTTCTGTTGCTGAAAGTTTTTTTACAGACACTAAGACAAATATAGAGAAACATTGGAATGATTTTAAGGAAATTTTAGACAAAAAAAATATTTCAAGAAAAGAATGTTTGCTTCTTCCTTTAAGAACAGTTTTAAAAGCTCTAAAAATATAAAATGAAAAAAATTACAAAACCTATTTTAACTCAAGCCATCATTGCAGGTTTTTTTTCTAGTTTAACAATTGGAATCTTAACTCTGTTAACATACAAAACTACATTAGGATTATTTTTAACTGCTTCCTTTGGTTCATCTATGGTTTTATTATTTGGCTATCCTGAAAGTCCTTTTGCTCAACCTAAAAATGTTTTTTTTGGTCATTTAATTACAGCTTTAGTAGGAGTTATATTTGTAAATTTTATTCCGTTACCAATTTTTATAAATATTGCTATTGCTGTAGGTATAGGTATTTTTTTAATGATTATACTTGATATTACTCATCCTCCTGCAGGTGGTAACCCAATTATTGTTATCATTGCTAGCACGTCTTATGAGTATTTAATTAACCCAATAATTTTTGGAAGTTTAATTATTATTTTATTAGCAATTTTCATTAATAAATTAATTCTTAAGAAAAATTATCCTCTTAAATAATATTATGAATTCAAAATATAAAGTTTCAAAATTCAAATCTAATAAAATTGAAAATGTTGATGATTTAATTTCAATTGAAGAACCATTAGAAATTTCAATTAAATATAAGGATACAGACAAATGGGTTAGTCAAATATTGACTATTACAATGAGAACCCCTGGAAACGATGAAGATTTGGTAAGAGGTTTTTTATTTAATGAGCAAATTGTTGAAAATATAAATCATATTGATGCTATCGAAAGTTTTGGGGATAAAGTTGGACAATATAATATTCAAAATAAAATAATAGCCACTTTAAACAATTCAGAGAATGTAAATATCGCAAAGATTAAAAGAGATTTTATGACAAACTCATCATGTGGTGTTTGTGGCAAATCTTCTTTAGATGCACTTGAAATTATAAAAAAAGAAAAGCCATCATCTTCTGAACCAAAAATTAGTAAAGATGTAATTATTCAATCTCCAGATATACTAAGAAATAATCAATCAGAATTTTCAAAAACAGGTGGAATTCATGCAAGTGGTTTGTTTAATGCTAAAGGAGCATTAATTGCAATCAAAGAGGATGTTGGCAGACATAATGCCTTAGATAAACTCATTGGTAGCATTTTAGAAAAAAATCAACTTGATCCTAAAAATCAATTTATAACTTGTTCTGGTCGGCTAAATTTCGAGCTAGTTCAGAAAGTTTTAATGACTAACATTGGTGTTATGATTGGTGTTGGTGCGCCAACAAGTCTAGCAATTGATTTAGCAAATAAATTTGACATAACCTTGATCGGTTTCGTAAAACAAGATAGTTTCAATATTTATACAAATAACCAAAAAGTATTAATAAAGTAAAAAAATTTAAATTATGTCAAAAAACATAAGCAATTTATCTGGTCGTATTGGTCTAAAAAACAACCTTTTTAAGAAAATCTCTGAAAATGTTTTAAGTAATTCTCCAAAAGATATTAAAGAAATTGCTAAAGAATATAACCTAGGGGTATCCACACTCCATGGCGCAGAAAGCTTTTATGAGTTTTTAAGACCAGCTCATAGAGAGAAAAAAGCTTTTGTTTGTAATGGAAGTGCCTGCATGTGTGCTGGTACTCAGGAAAAATTAAAAGAAACATTAAAAGAAAAATTAGGCAAAGATAAAGTTGGAGAGATGTTTTGTCTTGGTCATTGTTATGAAAATAATGCATTTCATTATGATGGCGAAAATTATGCTGGAAAAGATATAGAAAAAATTGACCAAATCTTAAAAGGAGAAAAAATTAATCAAGATAAATTTTTTTCAAAAAGTTTTGCTACAACAAGTTTTTTAATGGATGATAAATTATCATCAATCAGCCAAGTTAAAGATCAATTAACAAAATTTTTAAAGACAGATAAAAAAGAAATAATCAAATCTTTACTAGATTCAAATCTAACAGGTAGAGGTGGCGCTGGTTTTCCAACTGGAATGAAATGGGATTTTTGTAGTAAAGCAATTTCTGAAAAAAAATATGTAGTATGTAATGCTGACGAGGGAGACTCAGGTGCTTTTTCAGATAGATACTTGCTAGAAGATCAGCCATTAAAAGTTTTGTTTGGAATGATTATTTGTGGTTATGTTATAGGTAGCAATGAAGGTGTTTTGTATATTCGAGGAGAATATCCAAAATCAATAGAAGCTATTAATGGATGTATTAATGAATTAAAAAATTCAGGGTTACTTGGAGAAAATATTTTAGGTACAAATTTTTCTTTTGATTTAAATATTTGTATTGGTCAAGGCGCTTACATTTGTGGTGAAGAAACTGCCTTGATTGCATCTATAGAAGGAAGACGAGCAGAAGTAGATGTTAGACCTCCATTCCCAGTTACTGAAGGATTATATAAAAAACCAACTGTAGTAAATAATGTTGAAACCTTAGCTGCAGCTTCAGGAATTCTTATTAATGGAGCAGATAAGTTTTCTGCTATTGGAAATAAAAAATCTGCGGGAACTAAATTAGTCTGCCTAGATAGTTTTTTTAATAAACCAGGTGTATATGAAATCGATATGGGAACTCCAATGAGTAAAATATTTAATGAAATTGGAGGTGGTTACAAAGAAGAAATTAAAGCATTTCAAATTGGAGGTCCATTAGGAGGTGTGGTTCCTATGGAGGAAATTAATAATCTTAATTTAGACTTCCAAGAATTTACTAAAAAAGGATTTATGTTAGGACATGCAAGTGTAGTTAGTATTCCAAAAGATTTTCCAATGATTGAGTATATTCATCATTTGTTTGAATTCTCAGCTGAAGAATCGTGTGGAAAATGTTTTCCTGGTAGACTTGGATCTTACAGAGGTAAAGAAATGTTTGATCAAGCAAAGAAAAAAACAGCTAAAATTCCACTTAAATTATTAAATGAATTGCTTGTTACTATGCAAAAAGGTTGTTTGTGCGCACTTTGCGGTGCCATTCCTACGCCAATAATGAACATTCTAAAATACTTTGGTGATGAAATGAAAAATGATATGGTCAAAGATAATTAATGAGCTCAGAAAAAAGAAAAATCGCCTATATAGATGGAAAACCATATGAAATTGGTCCTAATCACACATCTATTCTAAAATTTGTAAAAAGCTATGTGGGAGAAAAAAAGGTACCCACACTTTGTGATGATCCTAACTTAGCACCCTATGGAGCTTGCCGAGTGTGCTCGGTTGAAGTTGCTTTAGAAAAAGATGGTCCAACTAGAGTGGTTGCATCTTGCCATACACCAGTAGCCGAAAATCAACATATTTTTACATCAAACGAAAATTTACAAAGTCTTAGAAAAAATATCGTAGAATTAGTTTTAACAGACCATCCAATGGAATGTGGTACTTGTGAAGTTAATAACAACTGTGAACTTCAAACTGTTGCAAATGATTTAGGTATATCTGAGCATCGATACAATAATCCAAAACAACACAAAGGTATTCCAAGAGATACTTCTCATGATTATATGAGAATGAATTTAGATAATTGTATTAATTGTGGAAGATGCGTAAGAGCATGTGATGAAATTCAAGGCTCATTTGTTTTAACAATGAGTGGTAGAGGTTTTGAATCTAGAATTACTACCGATAATGATATGATGTTTGGTGACTCATCATGTGTATCATGCGGAGCCTGTGCACATACTTGTCCAACAGATGCAATCTCTGATGTATTTCAATCTAAGTCTGCAGCAGTAGATAAAAAAGTAAGAACAACTTGTTCATACTGTGGTGTAGGATGTAACCTTGAAGCTTCTATTAAAGATAATAAAGTTGTAGCAATTGATACTCCTAAGAAAACTGAAGTAAATGCAGGTCATACTTGTATTAAAGGAAGATATGCATTTGGTTTTTATGATCACCCAGACAGATTAAAAACTCCTTTAATTAAAAGAAATGGAAAATTTGAAGAAGCTACTTGGGATGAAGCTTATGACTTTATTAAAAAAGAATTAAACAGAATAACAAAAAATCATGGCCCTGATGCTGTAGCAGGAATTTCTTCTGCAAGATGTACTAATGAAGAAAACTATGTTTTCCAAAAAATGATCAGAGCTGCAGTGGGAACAAACAGTGTAGATTGTTGTGCAAGAATATGCCACTCGCCTACTGCTTGGGGAATGCAACAAACTTTTGGAACGGGAGCAGCAACTAATTCAACAGAAGATATTTATCATGCAGATTTATTTTTAGTAATAGGTGCGAACCCTACGAATGCTCACCCAGTAACTGGAGCTAAAATTAAACAACAAGTCATGAAAGGTAAAAAACTAATAGTGCTTGATCCTGTGACTACTGAGTTAGCTAAATTAGCTGATTATCATATTAAGTTAAGACCTGGAACGAATGTTGCAGTATTAAATATGATGTTACATTTCATCATTAAGTCTAAATTATACAATGCTGATTTTGTAAGAGATAGAACAGAAGGATTTGATAACTTTATAAAAGAAATTGAAAGACAAGACGTTGATCATTTAGCAAAAGTAGCTGGTGTCGATAAGCAACTAGTTAAAGAAGCTGCAATTGCATACGCCACAGCAAAAAACTCAATGGAATTCCACGGTTTAGGAGTTACTGAGCATGAACAAGGCTCTAAAACAGTAATGTTGATTGCTGATTTAGCAATGATTACTGGAAATATTGGACGAAAAGGAGTTGGAGTAAATCCACTTAGAGGTCAAAACAATGTTCAAGGTGCTGCGGATATGGGTTGTCAGCCTCATCAAGGTGCAGGATATTTTGAAGTAGCTGATGAAAAAAATCAAAAATTTTATAGTGAAAAATATGGAGTAACTCACCCAACAAAACCTGGTTTAAAAATTCCACAAATGTTTGAAGCAGCGATTAATAAAGAATTAAAAGCTATATGGATTATCGGAGAAGATATCGTACAAACTGATCCGAATAGTTCTCATGTTATTGAAGCAATGAATGCATTAGAGTTATTAGTTGTTCAAGAAATATTTATGAGTGAAACTGCAAAATTAGCAACTGTAGTTTTACCTGGTACTACTTTCTTAGAAAAAGATGGAACTTTCACAAATACTGAAAGACGAATTCAAAGAGTTAATCGAGCAGTACCTCCGCTTCCAGGAACTAAACCGGATGGAGTCATTGTGACTGATATGATGCAAAGATTAGGTTTTAACCAACCAACTTATGATGCAGATCAAGTATTAGCAGAAATTGCAGATGTTGTTCCTTTCTTTAAAGGAGTAACAAGAGAACGACTTGGAAAATTTGGATTACAATGGCCAGTTAAAGAAGATGGAACTGATACACAAATATTACACACTGAAAC
>JAYPCR010000022.1:0-10871 GCA_038124805.1 Candidatus Pelagibacteraceae bacterium | reverse complement strand
AAGACTGGCGTTTATCTCAATCTGAGGCTATAACACGCGTCCGAAGACCAGATTTGTGGGAAAAATATAAGGGAAACTAATTTGTTAAATACTATGAAAAATATAGAAGAAATTAATCAGCATAACGTTAAAAAAATTTTATCAGAGAAAAAGATACCTGAATTCCATCCTGGTGATGTAATTAAGGTTGGTGTTAGAATTACTGAAGGTAAAAAAGAAAGAATTCAATATTTCGAAGGTGTTTGTATAGCAAAAAAGAACAGAGATATAAATTCTTCATTCACAGTTAGAAAAATTTCTTTTGGGGAAGGCGTTGAGAGAACTTTCCCTTTATATGGTCCAGTAATTGACTCAATTAAAGTAATTAGATCTGGAAAAGTTAGAAGAGCTAAGCTTTATTATTTAAGAGATAGAACTGGTAAGTCAGCTAGAATTGCAGAAAAAATTAGAAAGAAAATTGGTATTGATATAGAGGCAAAACCTGAAACAGTAACTGAAGAAAACTTAGCTCCTGTTACTCAAGAAGCAGAAAATGCGAATGAAGTAAAATCAGAAGCTCCTGCAGAACAAAAACCAGAAAGTACTTCAGAAAAAAAATAATTTTTTTTTCAATGTCTACAACACTTTACGATAAAATTTGGAATGATCATTTAGTTGATCAACAAGAAGACGGAACAGCATTACTTTTTGTTGATAGACATTTAGTTCATGAGGTGACAAGTCCGCAGGCATTTGAGGGATTAAGAAACTCAAATAGAAAAGTCAGACATCCAAATCTTACTTTAGCTGTTGCTGACCACAATGTTCCAACTACAGATAGATCAAAAGGAATTTCAGACAAAGAATCAAAAATACAAGTAGATACTCTTGATGCAAACTGCAAAGAATTTGGAGTCCAGTTGTTTGGTATGGATGATAAAAGACAAGGAATTGTACATATCATTGGACCAGAACAAGGATTTACACAACCTGGTACAGTTATAGTTTGTGGCGATAGTCATACTGCTACTCATGGAGCGTTTGGTGCATTAGCTTTTGGTATTGGTACTTCAGAAGTTGAACATGTTTTAGCAACACAGACTTTAGTTCAAAAAAAAGCAAAAAATTTTAGAATAAATGTAAATGGACAATTACCATTGGGGGTTACCTCTAAAGATGTAATTCTTCAAATTATTGGAAAAATAGGAACAGCAGGTGGCACAGGATGTGTGGTTGAATATGCTGGAGACTTGATTAGATCATTAAGTGTTGAGCAAAGAATGACAATTTGCAACATGACCATTGAAGGTGGTGCTAGAGCAGGCTTGATAGCTCCTGATGAAAAAATATTTGAATATTTAAAAGGTAAACCAATGTCACCAAAAGGAGATAATTGGAACAAGGCGCTAGAATATTGGAAAACACTTAAAACTGATGATGGTGCCAAGTTTGATAAAGAAATTAATTTAAATGCAAATGAAATTTTACCTATGATTACTTGGGGAACTTCTCCACAAGATGTGATCACAATTGATGGTACCGTACCTAATCCAGCAGATGAAAAAGATGAAGATAGAAAAAACTCTATTGAAAGAGCTTTAAAATATATGGGTTTAAAACCAAATATGTCAGCTAAGGATATTAAAATTGATAAAGTTTTTATTGGTAGTTGTACTAATGGTAGAATTGAAGATTTAAGAGAAGCTGCAAAAATATTAAAAGATAAGAAAAAAGCTAATCATGTTCATGCAATGGTAGTTCCAGGCTCAGGTTTGGTAAAAGAGCAGGCAGAGCAAGAAGGATTAGATAAGATATTTATTAATTCAGGATTTGAATGGAGAGAGCCTGGTTGTTCGATGTGTCTCGCTATGAATGCTGATAAATTAAAACCAGAAGAGAGATGTGCTTCAACATCTAATCGAAATTTTGAGGGAAGACAGGGTAGAGGTGGTAGAACTCACCTAGTAAGTCCAGGAATGGCTGCAGCAGCTGCAATAGCTGGAAGTTTAGATGATGTAAGAAAGTACCAAAATTAAATGCAAAAGTTTAATAAATTAAAAAGTATTCCTGCATATTTACCAATAGTAAATATTGATACGGATATGATCATTCCAAAACAATTTCTAAAAACGATAAAAAGAACCGGACTTGGTAAAAACTTATTTTATGAAATGAGATATGATGATCAAGGAAAAGTACTTGAAGATTTTATTTTGAACAAAGCTCCTCACAATTCATCAAAAATTTTAATTGCAGGTAAAAATTTTGGATGTGGATCCTCAAGAGAACATGCCCCATGGGCACTTTTAGATTTTGGAATTACTTGTGTGATAAGTTCTAGCTATGCAGATATTTTTTATAATAACTGTTTTAAAAATGGTATTTTGCCAATCATTTTAGAAGAAGATAAAATTAAAGAGTTATCAGAGTATTCTAATAGAAAAGAAGAAATTTCAATAGACCTTAATGAAGAAAAAATAATGTATGGAAATAATGAGATTAGCTTTGAGATCGATCCATTCAAAAAAAAATGTTTGCTTGAAGGCTTAGATGATATCGCGCTATCTTTAAAAAAATCAGACAAAATTGAAACATTTGAAAATAATTTAAAAAATCAGAAGCCTTGGATATTTAATGATTAAAGTAAAAAAAAGAAAAATTTTATTGTTACCAGGTGATGGTATTGGCCCAGAAGTAATAGCTGAGGTAAAAAAAATCATCAATTGGTTTAATGACAAAAAATCTTTAGACTTTGAAATTGATGAAGATTTAGCAGGTGGATGCTCATACGATAAACACGGAATACCTCTAACTGATGAAGTATTTTATAAAGCTTTAGAAAGCGCTGTTATAATGCTTGGAGCTGTTGGTGGTCCTAAGTGGGATTCTTTAGAGTTTTCAAAAAAACCTGAAAGAGCATTATTAAAATTAAGAAAAGAATTAAAACTATTTGCAAATTTAAGACCTGCTATTTGTTTTAAACAGTTAGTAGACGCCTCAACTCTAAAGCCAGAGATAGTTTCAGGATTAGATATTATGATAGTAAGAGAACTTACAGGTGGAATTTATTTTGGAGAACCAAGAGGTATTAAACCAATTGAGAATGGCGAAAGAAAAGGGATTAATACCCATACTTATACCAGTAGTGAAATCACAAGGGTTGCAAGAATAGCTTTTGATCTTGCAAAAAAAAGATCCAATAAAGTTACTTCATGTGAAAAATCAAATGTTATGGAGGCAGGTTTACTTTGGAGAGAAGAAGTACAAGCTTTACATGACAGTGAATATAAGGATGTCGAACTAAGTCATATGTTAGCAGATAATTGTGCAATGCAACTTTTAAGAAACCCAAAACAATTCGATGTAATAGTAACCGATAATTTATTTGGTGATATGCTTTCAGATCAAGCGTCTATGCTTACTGGATCTTTAGGGCTTCTACCTTCAGCTTCTCTAGGAGCAAAAAATAAAGATGGTGAAATGCGAGCTATGTATGAACCAATTCATGGTTCTGCACCTGATATTGCAGGAAAAGGTATCGCTAACCCTATCGCTAGTATTTTAAGTTTTGCAATGGCTCTTAGATATTCTTTAGATTTAGATAATGAGGCAGATTCTTTAGAAAAAGCTGTACAAGATGTTTTAGATGACGGTCTAAGAACTAAAGACATTGTGTCTGAAGGGACAAAAGAAGTATCAACTTCTCAAATGGGTGACGCAATTATTTCGAAATTGCAATAATTTATTAATTACCCTAAACTGTTTTAATGCCAAGCTATACTGCACCAGTAGAGGATATGATGTTTCTTTTTGAAAAATTGAGAAACAATAAAAATTATAATGATTTAGAAAAATATAAAGAAATTGGCCCAGAACTAGTTAAAGATATTTTACAAGAAGCAGCTAAAATTAACGAAAATTTAATTCTTCCTTTAGCCAAAGTTGGTGACGAAAATCCTACAATTTTAGAAAATGGAATTGTAAGAACTCCTCCTGGTTATAAAGAAGTTTATCAAAAATATATCGAAGATGGTTGGACTTCATTATCTTGTGATCCAAAATACGGTGGTCAAGGTATGCCAAAAACTGTAAGCGCTTTTTTTGATGAAATGTTATCATCAGCTAGTTTATCTTTTAAGCTATATAGTGAGTTAAGTATTGGTGCTTATAATTGTATTAATCATCATGCTACAGAGGAAATAAAACAAAAATATTTACCCAAGATCGTCGAAGGAAAGTGGAGTGGTACAATGTGTTTAACAGAACCAGTATGTGGTACTGATTTGGGATTGTTAAAAACTAGAGCCAAGAGTCAAAGTGATGGCAGTTATAAAATAAGTGGACAAAAAATTTTTATAACTTCAGGAGATCATGATTTAACTGAAAATATAATACATTTAGTTTTAGCAAGAGTCTCTGACTCCCCCGCAGGAACTAAAGGCATAAGTTTATTTTTAGTACCAAAATTTATTGTAAATAATGATGGAGCCGTTGGTGCAAGAAATGGAGTTTCAACAGGTTCGATAGAAAGTAAAATGGGTATTAAGGGTTCAGCAACATGTGTTTTAAATTTTGATGAAGCAACAGGTTATATGATAGGGGAGAAGGATAAAGGCCTTAATGCAATGTTTACCATGATGAATTTAGAGAGGATTGTTGTAGGTATCCAAGGTCTTGGTATTTCAGAAATCGCTTATCAAAATTCACTTCTATATGCAAAAGAGAGAAAACAAGGAAAAGCACATAATTCAAAATCAAATAATGGTGCAGATTATATTATTGAACATGCGGATATTCGAAGATCTCTTTTAAATATGAAATCAATCATTGAGGGCGAAAGGGCTTTATGTTTTTGGCTTTCCCAACAAACCGAAGTTAGTCTTCATCATTCAGATCCAAAAATAAAGCAAGAAGCTTCTGATTTTGTTTCATTGCTTACACCAGTTGTAAAATCTTTATTTACAGATTTAGGAATGGAAATCACCAATGAAGCGATGCAAATTCATGGTGGTTATGGATATACAAAAGATCAAGGAATAGAACAACTTTATAGAGATAATAGAATTACCCCAATATATGAAGGAACTAATTCTGTCCAAGCGGCAGATTTAGTTTTTCGTAAACTCAATAATAAAAACGGAAATATAATAGGCAGATATTTAGAAAATATAAAAGCAGATTGTAATATTGATAATGAAAAGATTAAACCATTTCTAAAAGAATTGAATTATCACCTAGATGTTTTGTCAAAATTCAATGAATGGAATAGTCAAAAAATGAAAGATAATAAGAATGATGTAAGTGCTGCTGCTAATGATTATCTCAAAACTCTTGGATATGTGTCATTAGCGTATGCATGGATTAAAGTGCTTGAAGTTTGTTTTAATGAATATGATAAAAATGAAAGCTTCTATTCTGATAAAATTGATACCGCAAAGTTTTATTTTGATAGAGTTTTGCCTCGAGCGGAGTTACATTATAAGTCTGCAATATCTGGAAGCTCTAATATTATGAATTTTAAATTTAACTAATATGAATCATTACAATACAAATCTAGATAAAAATAAAGCAAACTATGTTCCTTTAACTCCATTGTCTTTTTTAGAAAGAGCAAAAGATGTTTATCCTAATTATGAAGCAGTCGTATATGAAGACCGAAAATATACTTGGTTAGAGGTCTATAAAAGAGCAGTAAAGTTTGCAAGTGCGCTTGAAAAAATAGGAATTAAGAAAGGCGATACTGTTTCTTTTTTAGCTTTTAATACTCCTGAAATATTTGAAGCTCATTATTCAGTACCTATGACGGGTGCAGTTTTGAATACAATTAATATCAGACTAGACGCTAACACAATAGCCTATATTCTTAAACATAGTGATGCTAAAGTATTGGTGGTTGATCGTCAGTTGCATCAAGAAGTTAAAAAAGCTCTTTCAAAATTAGAGAACAAAATCATTGTTATTGATATTCACGATAAATTTGCAGATCAATCTAAGTTAGAAAAAATAGGTGATTTAGAATACGAACAATTTTTAAGTACAGGAGATGAAAATTATATATGGAAAATGCCAGAGGATGAATGGCAAGCAATTTCATTAAGTTATACTTCTGGAACTACGGGAAATCCAAAAGGAGTAGTATATCACCACAGAGGATCTTATTTGATGGCAACTGGAAGCGCAGTAGCTTGGAATATGCCAAATAGATTAAATTTTTTAACAATTGTACCAATGTTTCATTGTAATGGCTGGTGTTATCCTTGGACAATACCAATGTTGAATGGCAGGACGATATGTTTAAGAAATATTGATGTTAAAAAAATTTTTGAGGTAATTGATAAACATAATGTAACTCATTTTGGTGGTGCACCTATTGTTTTAAATATGATTACAGGAGCTTCAGAAGAACACCGAAAAAAATTAAAACAAACAGTTTATGTGCTAACTGCTGGAGCTCCTCCACCAAGTATAATTTTTCAAAAAATGAAAAAACTTGGTTTTGAAGTTATGCATGTCTATGGCTTAACAGAAACCTATGGCCATGTAACCCAATGTGCATGGAATGATGAATGGGACTCTCTTGCCGAGGATAAACAAAATGAAATTAAAGCAAGACAAGGTGTGAGATATCCAAATACAGAAGGAATTGCTGTAATGGATCCTGAAACTATGATTGAGGTACCGAGAGATGGAAAAACTATTGGTGAGATTATGATCAGGGGCAATGTTGTAATGAAGGGTTATTTTAAAGATAAAGAAGCAACTGATAAAGCTATGTCTGGGGGCTGGTTTCACACTGGGGATTTAGCGGTTATGCACCCTGATGGTTATGTAAAAATTCAAGATAGATCAAAAGATATTATCATTTCAGGAGGAGAAAATATTTCTTCTATTGAAATTGAAAACACTTTAGCTAAACATCCGGCAGTTTCGATAGCAGCAGTTGTTGCTAAACCAGATGAAAAATGGGGAGAGGTTCCTTGTGCTTTTATTGAAACAGTGCAAGGTAAATCTGTGACAGAAAAAGAATTAATTGATTTTTGTAGAGAAACCTTAGCAGGGTTCAAGGTTCCAAAAAAAGTAGAATTTTGTGAATTACCAAAAACTTCAACAGGAAAAATTCAGAAATTTGAATTAAGAAAGAAAGCTAAGGAATTAGTTTGATTTTCGAGGTTAATAATCAAAAAATTCATGCATCAGATGCTGGTAAAGGCATTGATCCTAAAAAAGAAACTGTAGTTTTATTACATGGAAGTGGCTTATCTCATATCGTTTGGTCACTAACCGAACAATATTTGTCTAATCAAAATTTTAATGTTCTTTCCTTAGATTTGCCTGGACATGGAAATTCTGAGGGAAAGTGTTTAACTTCTATTGAGGATATTGCTGACTGGCTTGAAGCAGCATTTAAAGAATTAAATTTAGAAAAATTAAATTTAGTAGGCCATTCCCAAGGATGTTTAGAGGCTCTAGAATATTCTTTCAAATACCCTAATCGAATAAACAAATTAATCTTTATAGGTGGATCATATAGAATGCCTGTAAACCAAGATTTAATTGATCTAGCTGATAGTGGAAATCCGGACTCAGTAAAATTAATGATGAAATGGGGCTATGAAGGTTCAAAAAAATTCATTGGAGGCAATCCGGTTCAAAGAATAATTAATTCCTCCAGAGATATCAGTGAAATTTTAGCAGTCGATTTAAAAGCATGTAATAATTATTTGAATGGAAAAATATCTGCAGCAAAAGTTGATTGTCCTAGTCTTTTTATTTTTGGTGAATTAGACAAAATGGTAAATCTTGAAATAGGAAAAAAATTTTCAAGTTTAATAAAAAATTCTATCACACATGTAATATCTGGATGTGGACACATGATAATGATTGAAAAAGCATTTGAAATGCGAGAAAAGATATTAGAGTTTTTAAAAAAATGACAAACTATTCAATAGCAAAATCAAGAAGAGTTAGAAGCACTCCTTATACTTCTAGAATAGAAAAACAAGGTGTAACAGCGTATACAGTTTATAATCATATGTTGCTACCAGCTGCATTTGGCTCTTTGGAAGACTCTTATCATCACTTAAAAGAACACGTGCAAATTTGGGATGTTGCTGGTGAAAGGCAAGTAGAGATTACTGGAAAAGATTCTGCAAAACTAGTTCAGCTTATGACATGTAGAGATTTATCTAAATCTAAAGATGGAAGATGTTATTATTGTCCAATAATTGATGATCAAGCTGGTTTAATTAATGATCCGGTGGTTTTAAGAATTAATCAAAATAAATGGTGGATATCTATTGCAGACTCAGATGTAATTTTGTTTGCAAAAGGTTTAGCTATTGGAAATAAATTTGATGTGACTATTAAAGAGCCTAATGTTGATATCATAGCAGTTCAGGGACCTAAATCATTTAAATTAATGGAAAAAATATTTGGTGAAGAAATAACAAAACTAAAATTTTTTGGATTTAATTATTTTGATTTTAAAGGAGTAAAACATTTAATTGCTCAATCTGGATGGTCAAAACAAGGTGGTTATGAAATATATGTTGAAAACACAGAATCAGGTTTAGAGCTTTATGATCATTTGTTTGAAATTGGAAAAGAATTTAATGTTAAACCTGGTTGTCCAAATTTGATTGAAAGAATTGAAAGTGCTTTATTGTCATACGGTAATGATATGGATAATAATGATAATCCATTTGAATGTGGTTTTGAAAAATATGTAAATTTAGATTCTGATATAAATTTTTTAGGTAAGGAAAAACTTCAGCAAATTAAAAAAGAAGGAATTAAAAAAAAATTAATGGGCGTGAAGCTTAATTTGAAAAGTTTAAGTTTGACATCATCATTAGATATCAAAAATGATAAAGAAGAGATCGTAGGTGAACTTCGTTCCGCTTGTTATTCGCCACATTTTGATAAAGTTATAGGTATTGCTATGATAAAAAAGCCCTTTTGGGAGACCTCTTTAAACGTAAAAATTGAAATAAATTCTAGTATTTATACTGGAAACATTTGCGATTTACCTTTCATCTAGTATAAAGCTCCACATATCATGAATATCGCAATCGTTGGAGCTACCGGAAATGTTGGTAGAAAAATATTAGAAGTTCTTGAAAAAAAAGAACTTAAATTTGATAATTTGTATCTTGTTGCATCGTCTAAAAGCGCAGGAAGCAAAATTCTTTTTTCTGGTAAAGAGTATGTAGTCAATAATCTTGAAACGTTTGATTTTTCTAAAGTAAAAATTACATTTTTTGCTGCAGGTGGAAAAATTTCTGAATTGTATGCTGAAAAAGCTGCAAAGCATTCTTTGGTAATTGATAATTCTAGTTTTTATAGAATGGATCCTGAAGTGCCACTAATTGTACCTCAGGTAAATGCGCATCATTTAAAAGATATAAAAAAAAATATAATTGCTAATCCAAACTGCTCTACAGCTCAGCTTGTTTTAGTATTAAAACCATTACATGATTTATTTAAAATTAAGAGAGTAGTTGTGTCTACTTATCAATCAGTTTCTGGAGGAGGTAAAGCTCCTATGGATGAATTAATTGAACAAACAAAATTATTTTTAGAAAATAAAAAAATTTCTCCAAAAAATTTTACTAAACAAATAGCATTTAATATTATTCCTCATATCGATGTATTTGCAGATGATGGGTATACTAAAGAAGAGCTCAAGATGACAAATGAAACTAAAAAAATTCTTGATCCTAATATAAATTTAACAGCAACCTGTGTAAGAATTCCTGTAATGGTATCTCATTCAGAATCAGTAAATATAGAATTTGAAAATTCATTTACTCTTGATGAGGTTAAAAATTCTTTAATTAATGCAGAGGGCTGTAAATTGATAGATGAGAGGCAAAATGGCGGATACTCAACTCCACTAGAAGCAGAAGGTAAAGATGAAACTTTTATTTCTAGAATAAGAGAAGATAAAACAATTAAAAATGCTTTAAATTTATGGATTGTTTCAGATAATCTTTTAAGGGGTGCTGCACTAAATGCAGTAGAGATTGCTGAAACTTTAATTAATAATAATTTTTATGGAAAATAATAATCCATTATCACCACATATCCAAATTTACAGGTGGCACATATCATCTCTTGTTTCAATAACCCATAGAATAACAGGAATTATAAATATTCTTGGAATTAGTTTAATCTGTTTATGGGCAGCAATATTATTTTTAGGTGAACCAAATTATTTATTAGTTAAAAATTTTTTAAATTCTTACTTTGGAAAATTTATTATTTTAGGTTTAACTTGGTCATTTAGTTTTCAAATTTTAAGCGAAATAAGACATCTTTTGATGGATTTAGGTTATGGGTTTGATTTAAATATTACTAAGATTTCAGGAATTATTGTAATTGTAGGCTCTATTTTCCTTACCATATTATTTTATTTAATAGGAAGAAATATTATTTAATGAACATAGCAACTAAAAAATGGATTTTTTTAAAAATTGCATCAGCAATTCTAATTCCGTTGATGTTATGGTTTATACTAAATTTTATTTCAATATATGATAAAGATTATTTAGAAGTAGTTAATTTTTTTTCTAATCAATTATCTAAGTTTTTATTTTCACTTTTTATAATTTTCGCTTATTTTTTTTCAGCCTTAAGCATAAGTGAAGTATTTGAAGATTATATCACTGATCATAAACTCAAAAATGTCGCAAATAAGTTATTATATGCATCTGCTATAATAATCCCAATTTTAACAATATTAATTATATTTAATTTAAACTAATGAGTTCATATAAAATTATTGATCATGAATATGATGTTGTAGTTTTAGGAGCTGGGGGTTCTGGTTTAAGAGCCGCAGTTGGTTTAAGTGAGGCTGGTTTAAAAACTGCTTGTATTTCAAAAGTTTT
>JAYPCR010000021.1:0-12185 GCA_038124805.1 Candidatus Pelagibacteraceae bacterium | reverse complement strand
AAAATGAAAAAGATTTGGTTGATATGCCAAAAAAAATAATTGATGAAATTAAAATCACACCGGTTGAATTTGCAGATCAAGTATTAAAAATTGCTTTAACTAAAGAGCTGAAACCAACCGAATGGGTTGAAGTAGATTTGTCAAAAAATGATGATAAATCCCAAGCCAGTATTCAATAATAAGTAATTTACATTATTAGATCATTGATGTATTAGTACCCATTGTTTTGGGGCGGTTAGCTCAGTTGGTAGAGCATCTCGTTTACACCGAGGGGGTCAAAGGTTCGAGTCCTTTACTGCCCACCAAAATACTTAAGTGGGGGTGTAGCTCAGTTGGTTAGAGCGATCGCCTGTCACGCGATAGGTCGAGGGTTCGAGTCCCTTCACTCCCGCCACTTTTTTTGGCAAAACATTTAAATCCTACAATTTTCTTAGAGTTTTTTATGTTTATAAATTTAAAATGTGACGGTTCTACTCTTCATCAACGTTCAAAAACTGATATATAGATTTTCATGTTATCAGAATTTTTAAAAGATTATTTCCCAATAATTCTATTTTTGTTTATAGCACTAGGTTTAAGTTGTGCATTTGTTCTAGTAAATTTTGTCTTATCGCCAAAAAACCCAGATCCTGAAAAATTATCAGCTTACGAATGTGGTTTTGAACCTTTTGAAGACTCAAGAATGGAATTTGATGTAAGATTTTATCTAGTTGCAATTCTATTTATTATATTTGATTTAGAAATTGCTTTTTTATTTCCCTGGGCTATCTCGTTAGGAAACATTGGTATATTAGGTTTTGCTTCTATGATGATCTTTTTATTCATTCTTACAATTGGATTTATTTATGAATGGAAAAAAGGTGCTCTTGATTGGGAATAAAATATAAAATTAAATATATGAACAATAAATTAGATCAAGTTCCTGAAGAATTTAAACAACTTGCAGAAGATTTTAGTAAAAATGGTTTTATAACTACTTCATTAGATAATTTGATAAATTGGTCTCGATCAGGATCTCTTCATTGGATGACTTTTGGCCTAGCATGTTGTGCTGTTGAAATGATGCAAACAGCTATGCCTCGATATGATCTAGAAAGATTTGGAGCGGCTCCAAGAGGCTCACCAAGACAATCTGATGTAATGATCGTTGCAGGTACGTTAACAAACAAAATGGCACCTGCTTTAAGAAAAGTTTATGACCAAATGCCAGAACCAAGATATGTAATATCAATGGGCAGCTGCGCTAATGGTGGTGGATATTATCATTATTCATATTCTGTAGTAAGAGGTTGTGATCGAATAGTACCCGTTGATATTTATGTGCCTGGTTGTCCACCTTCTGCAGAAGCTTTGCTGTATGGAATAATGCAACTTCAAAAAAAAATTAGAAATAAAGGATCTTTTACAAGATAAAATGATAAATTTAATAGATCTAGAAAAAAAAATTAATTCAGAATTAACAACAAAAATAAAAAATTCTGAAATAAAACATAACCAACTTTATGTTGAGGTCGAAAAAGATGATTTAATAGATGTAACTTTATTTATTAAAACAAATAAAGACACTAAATTCAGACAATTAATAGATATTACAACTGTTGATTATCCAGAAAATGCTCAAAGATTTAAAATGGTATATTTATTTTTGAGTCATGAATTTAATCAGAGATTAATAATATCTTATTTAATTAGTGAAAATGAAGTAGTGCCATCTTTAACTTCAATTTTCCCTGCAGCAAATTGGATGGAAAGAGAAGTTTTTGATATGTATGGTGTTAATTTTAAAGACCATCCTGACTTGAGAAGGATATTAACTGATTATGGATTTGAAGGTCATCCTTTAAGAAAAGATTTTCCACTTACAGGTCATACTGAAGTTAGATACAGTGAGGATGAAAAAAAAGTAATTTCTGAACCTGTTAAACTAGAACAAAATTACAGAAATTTTGATTACGAAAGTCCTTGGGAAGGCACCAAATACATAAAAGAGCAAACTGATAATAATGACAAAAAAAATTAAAAATTTAAATTTAAATTTTGGACCACAACATCCAGCAGCTCATGGTGTCCTAAGACTTATACTTGAATTAGATGGTGAGGTTGTTGAAAAAGCTGATCCTCATATTGGATTACTTCACAGAGGAACTGAAAAATTAATTGAAAACAAAACATATATGCAAGCAGTACCTTATTTTGATAGACTTGATTATGTTGCACCAATGAATCAAGAGCATGCTTTTGCATTGGCTATAGAAAAAATATTAGATATCAACGTACCAATTAGAGCTCAATTTATAAGAGTTATATTTTGTGAAATTGGTAGAATTTTAAGTCATATACTTAATGTCACAACACAAGCTTTAGATGTCGGTGCTCTTACCCCATCTCTTTGGGGGTTTGAAGAAAGAGAAACATTAATGACATTTTATGAACGTGCATCAGGCTCTAGATTGCACGCAAATTATTTTAGAGCAGGTGGTGTTCATCAAGATTTACCTCTTGGTTTAGAGGATGATATCGCAAAATTTTGTGAAACATTTCCAAAAATTATTGATGATTTAGAAAATCTATTAACTGATAATAGAATTTTTAAGCAAAGAAATGTAGATATTGGAATTGTCAGTAAAGAAGACGCGTTAGATTATTCTTTCACAGGTGTGATGATTAGAGGATCAGGTGTCCCATGGGATTTAAGAAAATCTCAACCATATGACTGTTATGAACTTTTAGATTTTAAAATTCCTATTGGAAAAAACGGTGATTGCTATGATCGTTATCTATGTAGAATTGAGGAAATGAGAGAAAGTGTTTCGATTATTAAACAATGTTTATCAAAGATGGAAAAAGGACCGGTAAAATCTTCAGATGGAAAAATTTCACCACCACCTAAAAAAGAGATTAAACAGTCAATGGAAGCTCTTATACATCATTTTAAACTTTTCACTGAAGGCTACAGAGTCCCTAAAGATGAAATTTATACTGCTGTAGAAGCTCCCAAAGGTGAATTTGGAGTATATCTAATTTCTGATGGTTCAAGTAAACCTTATAAATGTAAAATAAGAGCACCAGGTTTTTCTCACCTTCAATCAATGGATTATTTGATCAAAGGTCATATGTTGGCTGATGTTCCTGCCGTATTAGGATCTCTAGATATAGTTTTTGGAGAGGTAGATAGATGACATTAAGAAAAATATCCAAAGATCAACCTGAAAATTTTGAGTTTAATTCAGAGAGTTTATTAGAAGCAAATAATATAATAAAAAAATATCCAAAAGGTAAACAACAAAGTGCAGTAATGTCATTACTGTACATTGCTCAAAAACAAAATGATAATTGGATACCTTTATCTGCAATGAAATATATTGGTAAGCTTTTAGATATGCCATATGTAAAGGTATATGAGGTAGCAACTTTTTATACTATGTACAACTTAACTCCTGTCGGCAAACATTTTGTTCAAGTTTGTACTACGACACCATGCATGATAAGAGGCGCTTACAAAATTGTTGAAGCATGTAAAGAAAAAATTTCAGAAAATGAAAATGAATTTGTTAAAGAAAAAAATTGTTCTTGGATGGAAGTTGAGTGCCTAGGAGCTTGTATTAATGCACCAATGATGCAGATTAATGATAATTATTATGAAGATCTAGATAAAGAAAAAGCTTTAAAAATTTTAGATCAGGTAATTTCTGGTCAAACTCCTGAACCAGGTTCATACCGAGGTAGATTAAATTCTGAACCTGAAAATAATAGAAAAACTTTATTGGATGTAAAAAATGCTTAAGGACGAAGATAGAATTTTTAAAAATTTATATAATGATAGTGGGGCAGATTTTATTTCAGCAAAAAAAAGAGGTGATTGGTCAAATACAAAAGAACTTTGTGATAAAGGAAAAGAATGGATTATTAATGAAATTAAGCTTTCAGAATTAAGAGGTAGAGGCGGAGCGGGATTTCCAACTGGACTAAAATGGTCTTTTGCTCCTAAACAAGTTGGTTCAAGGCCTCATTACTTAGTTATCAATGCTGATGAGTCAGAGCCAGGAACTTGTAAAGATAGAGATATATTAAGATTTGAACCCCATAAATTAATTGAAGGATGCTTGATAGCATCTTATGCCGTTAATGCTCATGTTTGTTATGTGTACATTCGTGGTGAATATTATAATGAAGGCCAAAAATTACAAAAAGCAATTGATGAAGCATATGAAAATAAAGTAATTGGAAAAAATGCTAGCGGTACGGGTTGGGATTTTGATATTTATATTCATTATGGTGCTGGTGCTTATATATGTGGCGAAGAAACAGCTTTGTTAGAAAGTTTAGAGGGTAAGAAAGGTCAACCTAGATTGAAACCTCCTTTTCCAGCTTTAATAGGTTTGTATGGATGTCCCACTATTATAAATAACGTTGAAACAGTTGCTGTCGTTCCAACAATTTTAAGAAGAGGTGGAAAATGGTTTGCAAGCATAGGTAAACCAAAAAATACAGGAACAAAAATATTTTGTATCTCAGGAAATGTTAATAACCCATGTAATGTAGAAGAAGAAATGGGTATTTCATTAAAAGAATTAATTGAGACTCATGCGGGAGGAGTAATTGGTGGATGGGACAATCTTCAAGCGGTAATTCCCGGAGGTTCTTCAATGCCATTATTGCCAAAGAAAACGTGTGATACAATTACTATGGATTTTGACTCTTTAATGGCAGAAAAAAGTGGATTAGGTACCGCAGGAATAGTCGTAATAAATAAAGATCAAGATATTATTAAATGTATGGCTAGAATTGCAAGATTTTACAAACATGAAAGTTGTGGTCAATGCACACCTTGTAGAGAAGGTTCTGGTTGGATGTGGCGAATGTTGGAAAGAATGGCAAAAGGTGAAGCCTCTAAAGATGAAGTCGATATGCTTATGGATGTTACAAAGCAAATAGAAGGACACACTATATGTGCATTTGGTGAAGGATCATCTTGGCCAGTTCAAGGATTATTAAGACATTTTAAAAATGAAATTGAAGAAAGAATAAAGTTTGAACCAGTAATAAAAAAATCAAAAGATATTCCATACTTGGTTGATCAACATTTATTAGAAAAAGAAAATGCCTAAACTAAAAGTAAATGAAATTGAAGTAGAAGTTGAAGAGGGTTTGACCGTACTACAAGCTTGTGAAAAAGCTGGAGTTGAAATCCCAAGATTTTGTTATCATGAAAAACTTTCTATAGCTGGAAATTGTAGAATGTGTTTAGTTGAGATGGAGAAATCTCCTAAACCTATTGCATCTTGTGCTATGCCAGCTGCAGAAGGAATGGTTATTAGAACTAACACATCAAAAGTAGAAAAAGCTAGAAAAGGTGTTATGGAATTTCTTTTAGCAAATCATCCTTTAGACTGCCCTGTTTGTGATCAAGGTGGAGAATGTGATTTACAAGATCAGTCTATGTTCTATGGAGTTGATAAGTCTCGTTATAAAGAAAATAAAAGATCTGTTCCTGATAAAAACATGGGACCTTTAATTAAAACACAAATGACAAGATGCATTCACTGCACAAGATGTATTAGATTTGCTACAGAAATTGCCGGTGTTCCAGAAATTGGAGCTATTGGCAGAGGTGAAGACATGCAAATAACCACTTATTTAGAACAATCGATGCAATCAGAATTATCTGCAAATGTTATTGATTTATGCCCAGTTGGAGCACTTACTTCCAAACCTTATGTGTTTGAAGCAAGGCCATGGGAACTTAAAAAAACAGAGTCTATAGATGTCATGGATGCTGTAGGTTCAAACATAAGAATTGATACTTATGGCTGGGAAGTAAAAAGAGTTTTGCCATTAATTAATGAAGATATTAACGAAGAATGGATATCTGATAAAACACGATATGCCTGTGATGGTTTATTAAATCAAAGATTGGATACACCTTATATTAAATACAATGGAAAATTTGAAAAAGCTTCATGGTCAGAAGTATTTAAAATAATAAAATCAAGAATAGAAAATACCTCAAAAGAAAAAATTGGAGGATTTGTTGGTGATTTAACAAATATGGAAACTTCTTTTATTTTCAGGGAGTTTTTTGATCGAACAATAGAATCTGATTATTATGATTTTAGAACAACTGATAGATTTATTGATGATAGTTTGAGAGAAAATTATATATTTAATTCTTCAATAAACGGTATCGAAGAGTCTGATTTAATATTTTTGGTTGGAACTAATCCAAGATATGAAGCAACTATTTTAAATGCTAGAATAAGAAAATCTTTTGTTAATAATAAAACTAAAGTCATTTCATTAAATGATGTTGGTGATCTTACGTATCCATATCAAGCTTTAGATGGTCATACTCATACTTTGAAAAGTATCCTAGAGAATAAACATGAAATTTCAGAAACTTTGAAAAGCTCAAAAAAACCAATAATCATTATAGGAGAGTCTTTTTTCAATCTAAAGTCTTCAAAGAATATTTTTTATTTAATTAAAGAATATATAAATAATAATTTTAAATTTGAGGAGGAATGGCATCCTTTAAACATTTTATCTTCAGATGCTTCAACGGTAGGAAATATAGATCTAGGAGTTTTTAACAATAAATCTGGTTACAATATAACTCTAGACAAACTTCAAAAAAATGAATTCGAATTAATATTTTTAATTGGTCAAGATAATCTTAATATTAATAAAAAAAATGAATTTATAATATACCAAGGAAGTCATGGAGATAAAGGAGCTGAAATTGCAGACATTATACTACCTGGTGCGGCGTATACAGAACAAACAGCACATTACACAAATTTAGAAGGTAAGATTCAAAAAGCTTATAAAGCCTCATATCCTCCTGGTGAAGCTAAAGAGGATTGGCAAATAATTAATGAAATTGCTGAGTCGCTTAATAATAGAAAACTCTTTAATGATAAAGATGAATTGATTAGTAGCATGATTAATTTTATTAATCTCAAAAATAATAATTCACAGAATAAAAAAATAAATTTAGAAAATATCAATTTCGAAAATGAGAAATTAAAAATTGAATTTAAAGATTATTATTTTTCAAATGTAGTAGCAAGAGCATCAAAAACTATGGTTGATTGCAATAATTCAAAAATTAATTTTAAGTTAACAGGAACTGAAGGATAGAAATGGAATATTTATCGTTATTATTTCAGGAAACTTACAAAATTTTATTTTTATTAGTTCCTGTATTAGTTTCTGTTGCAATGATTGTTTGGTTAGATAGACGGGTTTGGGCTTTTGTTCAAAAAAGACAAGGACCCAATGTTGTAGGACCTTTTGGATTACTTCAATCTTTAGCTGATGCATTAAAATATATTTTTAAAGAGATTATAATTCCAGCAAGCTCCAATAAAGTTATTTTTATTTTAGCACCAATTGTTACTATGACTCTTGCTTTAATTGCTTGGGCGGTAATACCATTTAGTGAAACCCAAGTCCTTGCAGATATAAACGTTGGAATTCTTTATCTTTTTGCAGTTTCATCTCTAGGAGTTTATGGAATTATAATGGGTGGTTGGGCCTCAAACTCAAAATATCCTTTTCTTGGTTCTATAAGATCTGCAGCTCAAATGGTGTCTTATGAAGTTTCCATAGGAGTAATAATTATTAATGTTTTATTGTGTGTGGGATCTTTAAATTTAAATGACATAGTCCTTGCACAAAAAGATCTGTGGTACATCATTCCATTGTTCCCGATGTTTGTAATTTTTTTCATATCTGCTTTAGCGGAAACTAATCGACCTCCATTTGATTTACCCGAAGCTGAAGCTGAACTAGTTGCTGGATATCAAACTGAGTATTCAGGAATGATGTATGCAATGTTTTGGTTAGGAGAATATGCCAATATTCTTTTAATGTGTGCAATGGGTTCAATTTTATTTTTGGGTGGATGGTTATCACCAATTGACATTTATCCGTTTAATTTAGTTCCAGGAGCGATTTGGTTAATTTTAAAAATTCTTTTATTATTCATTCTTTTTGCTTTAGTTAAAGCTATTGTTCCAAGGTATCGATATGATCAATTGATGAGATTGGGTTGGAAAATATTTCTTCCGTTGTCTCTGACTTGGGTTGTATTAACTGCTAGTTATTTATTTTATTTTAACCTTTTACCAAATAATTAATTATGAGATTGTCTAGATTTTTTAAAACAATTTTAATGACCGATTTTATTGGTGGATTATCAATCGCAATTAAAGAGTTATTTAAATCAAAAAAAACTATTAATTATCCTTTTGAAAAAGGAAAAATAAGTCCAAGATTTAGAGGTGAGCACGCATTAAGACGTTATCCTAATGGTGAAGAAAGATGTATCGCTTGTAAATTATGTGAAGCGGTTTGTCCGGCCCAAGCAATCACAATTGAATCCGCTGAAAGGGAAGATGGTAGCAGAAAAACAACACGTTATGATATTGATATGATGAAATGTATTTATTGTGGACTTTGTGAAGAAGCTTGTCCTGTTGATGCTATCGTTCAAGGTCCTAATTTTGAATTTTCAACAGAAACTAGAGAAGAGCTTTATTATACTAAAGAAAAATTATTAGATAACGGAGACCGTTGGGAAAATATTTTAGCGGCTAATATTAAAGCAGATAATCCATATAGATAAAATGATAGCTCATACAATATTTTTTTATACATTTTCAATTATAGCTGTCATCTCAGCTATAATGGTAACAGTTTCAAAAAATACTGTTCATTCTGTATTTTTTTTAATTTTAGATTTTATAAGTATTTCGTGTCTATTTATTATGATCGGCGCTGAATTCTTGGGCATGATTATGCTTATCGTTTATGTTGGTGCAGTAGCTGTCTTATTTTTATTTGTAGTTATGATGCTGAATGTTGCTCAACAAAAAAATGAGTGGTTTACCTCCCAAGAAAGCTCAGGCCACATTCCTGTTGGTTTAATTATTAGTGCAATTATATTTTTTGAGTTAATAATAGTGATTGGTGGATGGAAATATAAACCCGATTTATTTAATTCAAGTAATTTAAAAATAAGTGAAGAACTAAGCAATACTCATTCTTTGGGTCAGGTTTTGTATACTGATTATATTCATATTTTTCAGTTAAGTGGAATGATCCTTTTAGTTGCTATGATTGGAGCAATTGTATTAACTTTTAGGCAAAGGTCAGGAGTAAAAAGACAAAGCTATTTAAAACAAATTTCTAGAGAAAGATCAGAAGGAGTTCAAGTAGTAGAGGTAGATTCTAACAAGGGAGTAAAAATCGATGGTTAGTATTGGTCTTGGTCATTACCTAACATTAGGAGCTGTAATTTTTACCATTGGTATCATTGGGATTTTTTTAAATAGAAAAAATATTATAGTTATTTTAATGAGTATTGAGCTAATTTTATTAGCAGTAAATATAAATTTAGTATCTTTTTCAATTTTCTTAGACGATTTGACGGGACAAGTTTTTACACTGTTTATTTTGACAGTTGCTGCTGCTGAAGCCGCAATAGGTTTAGCAATTATAGTAGTTTATTATAGAAATTCTGGAACTATTAGAGTTGAAGAAATTGATAAATTAAAAGGATAAAATGGAACTTTCAATTATATTTCTTCCTTTAATAGCTTCAGTTATATCTGGATTTTTTGGTCGTGTAATTGGAGATCGAAATTCTGAAATTGTAACAAGTCTATTGGTTTCTATTTCTGCAATATTATCAATATATGTATTTTATGAGGTGATAATAAATAGTTATCAAGAAAACATTGTAATTGTAAAATGGATTAACTCTGGATCACTTGATGTGAATTGGTCAATGAATATTGATCCCTTATCATCAGTGATGCTTGTAGTTGTTACACTAGTTTCTTCTTTGGTGCATATTTATTCGATAGGTTATATGTCTCATGATCCTCATAAACCTAGATTTATGGCGTATCTTTCTCTTTTTACATTTGCGATGCTAATGTTGGTTACTTCAGATAATTTTATTCAGCTATTTTTTGGATGGGAAGGTGTCGGCCTATGTTCTTATTTTTTAATTGGATTTTGGTTTAAAAAAGAATCTGCAAATGCTGCTGCTATAAAAGCTTTTGTAGTTAATAGAGTTGGTGATTTTGGATTTGCTCTTGGTATTTTTCTTATTTTTTATTTGTTTGGTACTGTTAATTATGCTGAAGTATTTCAACAAGTACCAACAATTACAGATACAAAATTAAATTTTCTAGGACTTGAAGTTAGTGCAATTAATTTAATTTGTTTTTTATTATTCATTGGTGCAATGGGAAAATCAGCTCAAATTCTATTGCATACATGGCTACCAGATGCAATGGAAGGTCCAACACCAGTTTCTGCTTTAATTCACGCTGCAACTATGGTTACAGCTGGAGTTTTTTTAGTTGTTAGATGTTCACCAATTTATGAATATTCTCCAATAATATTAAACTTAATAACCATCATTGGAATGACCACAGCATTTTTTGCTGCTACAGTTGCATTGGTTCAAACTGATATTAAAAAAATAATTGCTTATTCTACATGTAGTCAATTAGGTTATATGTTTTTTGCAGCTGGTGTAGGCGCTTATAATGTTGCAATGTTTCATTTATTCACCCATGCTTTTTTTAAAGCTCTTTTGTTTTTAGGTTCTGGCTCTGTAATTCATGCTTTTAGAGATGAACAAAACATCAATAATATGGGAGCTGTTTGGAAAAAATTACCTTACACATATGTTTTAATGATTATAGGTACACTTGCTTTAACTGGGTTTCCTTTTTTATCTGGTTTTTACTCTAAAGATGCCATTATTGAATTTGCTTATTTAAAAGGAAATACTGCAGGTTACTATGCTGCTGGAGTAGGGGTTTTAACTGCTTTTTTAACTTCCATTTATTCTTGGAGACTTATTTTTAAAACATTTCATGGTGAATATAATAACAAATCAATAAAAATTGAGGAAACACACGAGTCTCCATTAGTTATGTTAATTCCTCTAATTATTTTATCAATCGGAGCAATTTTTGCAGGATTTTTATTTAAAGATTTATTTATCAGTCATGATGGTCATGATAGTTTTTGGGCACAATCAATATTATTTTTAGAACCTTTAAGTTCAGAACACCCACCAATGTGGTTTTTGTTGTTAACTCCAATTTTAGTTTTAATATCTATTCCAATTGCTTATTATTTATTTGTAAAAAATAAATCTATTCCAGAAGAAATTGTTAAAATTAATCGACCTTTATACCAATTTTTGGTTAACAAATGGTATTTTGACGAATTATATGATTACATAATTATTAAACCATCAAAAAAAATTGGTTTGTTTTTATGGAAAACTTGTGATGTCAAAATCATTGATGGTTTTGGTCCAGATGGCATATCAATGTTAATTAAAAAAGTTTCTCAAAAAGCCAATAAATTTCAAAGCGGATTTATTTATCAATATGCTTTTGTTATGTTACTTGGTTTTTCAGCATTATTAACCTATCTAATTGTACATTAATGGATTTTCCAATTTTATCTTCTTTAATATTGCTACCTGCCATTGGTTCAATTTTTTTATTATTTTCTAAAAATGATAATAAGCAAACTAACACAATTAAATATGTTGCTTTATTTACTTCTGTAGTAAATTTTCTGATTTCATTATATTTATGGAATTCATTTGATAATACGATATCTAATTTTCAATTTGTTGAAGAGAGAACATGGTTAGCAGGATTTGTTAATTATAAAGTTGGTATTGATGGTATCTCAATTTTATTTATAGTTTTAACGACATTTATCACACCTCTTTGTATTCTTTCAGTTAATAACTCTGTGAAAATAAGATTAAGGGATTTTCTTTTAGCTATATTAATCATGGAAAGTTTTATGATTGGTGTCTTTTGTGCACTTGATCTTGTAATTTTTTATTTATTTTTTGAAGCAGGTTTAATTCCAATGTTTTTAATAATTGGTATATGGGGTGGTCCAAGAAGAGTTTATTCTGCTTTCAAATTCTTTTTATACACCTTGTTGGGATCAGTTTTAATGTTAGTTGCAATTATATCTATTTATTGGATGACAGGCACAACAGATGTTATTGAACTTTATAAGCTTGGCATAGATCCTAAATACCAAAACTTACTCTGGCTAGCTTTTTTTAGTTCTTTTGCGGTAAAAACTCCAATGTGGCCAGTTCATACTTGGTTACCTGATGCACA
>JAYPCR010000020.1:10774-12525 GCA_038124805.1 Candidatus Pelagibacteraceae bacterium | reverse complement strand
GTTACAGGTGAAGTAGAATTACCAGCTGGTACTGAGATGGTAATGCCTGGTGACGATGCTAAGTTTATAGTTAAACTAATCACTCCAATTGCAATGTCAGAAAAACTAAACTTTGCGATTAGAGAAGGTGGTAGAACTGTAGGAGCTGGAGTAGTAACTAAAATTATAGAGTAAGCTCTATATAGGAGTGTAGCTCAATTGGTAGAGCGCCGGTCTCCAAAACCGGAGGCTGAGGGTTCGAGTCCCTCCGCTCCTGCCAATTAGAGTAAAAAAATATGAAAAACCCGATTAAATTTATTCAGGAAGTAAAACAAGAGGCTTTTAAAGTTTCTTGGCCAACCGGTAAAGAAACATTGCAAGGAGCTTTAATGGTTTTTGCAATGGCAGTGATTATGTCATTATTCTTTTTATTACTTGATCAGGTTTTAAAATTCTTTTTAGAGCTACTTCTTAAGGTGAGTATTTAGATGAAAAATTGGTACATTGTTCAGTCTCATTCAAGTTTTGAAAATAAAGTAGCTGGTCTAATTAAAGAAGAAGCTGAAAAAGCTAAGATTTCAGAAAAGTTTGAAGAAATAGTTGTTCCAACTCATGATGTAACTGAAGTTAAAAGAGGAAAAAGAATACAAAGGAAAAAAAAATATTTTCCAGGATATGTATTAATAAAGAGTGAGATGGATAATAATATTTATCACATGATTAAGAATATAAAGAGAGTAAGTGGTTTTTTGGGCACTAAAGGTATGCCAGTACCTGTTTCTGATAAAGAAATTGAAAAAATATTAGGTCAAATTAAAGATGGTGTGGCTCAGCCAAAATCTGGTATAGAGTACAGCATTGGAGAAAAAGTTCAGGTTGTTGATGGACCTTTCGCTTCGTTTAGTGGAATGGTTGAAGATATAGATGAAGAAAAGTCTAGACTTAAGGTCTCAGTTTCTATATTTGGTCGTCCAACACCGGTTGATTTAGAATATAACCAAGTTGAGAAAGTAAGTTAATGGCAGTAAAAAAAGAAATAAGTGGATTTATAAAATTACAAATTAATGGTGGTCAAGCAAACCCAGCTCCTCCAGTAGGACCAGCTCTTGGTCAACGTGGAGTTAACATCATGGAATTTTGTAAAGCTTTTAATGATAAAACAAAATCGTTAGCTGGTAAACCAATACCAGTAGAAATAACAGTTTATAAAGATAAAAAATTTGATTTTAAAATCAAATCTCCCCCAGCTTCATATTTTATAAAAGAAGCAGCAAAACTTAAGGGTGGTTCAAAGGAGCCTGGAAGAAATATTGTTGCATCTATAACAAGAAAACAAGTTGAAGAAATTGCAAATCAAAAAATGGAAGATTTAAATGCTCTGAATTTAGATCAAGCTGTAAAAATTATTTCAGGATCTGCAAGATCGATGGGAATAGAGGTAAAAGACTAATGCCATCAAAAAGATTTAAAAAGTTACCAGAAAAAACTTCAGATCTACCTGCTGAAGCAATTGAAAAATTAATTCCTGAAATTAAAAAAAATTGTACAACAAAATTTGATGAGTCTGTTGATTTAAGTTTTCAAATTAATAATAAGCAAAAGAAAAGTGAAGTAAATATTAGAACAGTAGTTAATCTACCAGGTGGAACAGGAAAAAAAGTTAAAGTTGCAGTTGTTTGTGAAGAAACAAAAGCTGAAGAAGCTAAAAATGCTGGAGCGGATATTGTTGGTGGTGATGATTTTATTGAAAAAATTAAAAGTGGAGAAATGAA
>JAYPCR010000020.1:0-10674 GCA_038124805.1 Candidatus Pelagibacteraceae bacterium | reverse complement strand
GAAAAAGAAAAAGCTAACAACACCCTAAAAGGTGATTTAATTAAAGCTGCATTTATAACCTCAACCATGGGTGTTTCATATAAACTTAAACTTGGAAAAAATATTTAACTGTTATGATGAATAAAGAGCAAAAGAAAAATTATATTACTGAGATGACAGAAAAATTTGAGAACAGCAAAGCTGTTATGGTTACTCATTATCAGGGTTTAACAATGACACAGTTAGATGAGCTAAGAGCTCAAATGAGAGAACATGGAATTATTTTCAGGATTACAAAAAACAGAATTACTAAACTAGCTTTAGAAAAAACTAAGTGTAAAGAATTATCAAACTTGTTTACAGGTCCAACAGCTGTAGCATTTGGAGAAGATGCTATAATGTCAGCTAGAATTTTATCAAAATTTGCTAAAGATAACGAAAATCTTAAATTAATTGGCGGAATTATGGATAATGAGGTCTTAGATCAGGCCGGAGTCCAAAATGTAGCTAATTTACCAACATTAGATGAAGCTAGAGCAAATATAGTGGGAATATTAAGTGCTTCTGCAGGTAAATTAATTAGTATTTTACTTGCACGTTCGGAAAAAATGAGTAGTTTGTCCCCAGAAAATTCTGAAACACAACCTAAAGAGTAGAACATATGCCAGACTTAAATAAAATTATTGAAGACCTTTCAAGCTTGACAGTTGCAGAAGCAGCTGAGCTTTCAAAACAATTAGAAGAAAAATGGGGTGTAACTCCAATGGCAGCAGCAGCGCCAGCAGCAGCAGGTGGTGCAGCAGCAGCAGAAGAAAAAGATGAATTTACAATCATGCTAGTTTCTGCTGGTGATAAAAAAATTAATGTTATTAAAGAAGTAAGAGCAGCTACTTCATTAGGTCTTAAAGAAGCAAAAGATTTAGTTGAGGGTGCACCTAAAGAAGTTAAATCAGGTGTAAACAAAAAAGAAGCTGAAGAAATTAAAGCTAAGTTAGAAGCTGCAGGCGCTAAAGTAGAACTTAAATAAATTAACAAGAAAGAATTCAAATACTGATTATTAAATTAATCAGTATTAATAAACATAAATGCAATTATCTTTTACAGAAAAGAAAAATATAAGAAAAAGTTTTGGCAAACTTAAAGAAAGTTTATCAATCCCTAATCTAATCGAGGTACAAAAAAATTCATATAAAGAGTTAACAGAATTTAATCAAGATGCAGGTGATTTAACAAAAGGTTTTGACAGAGTTTTTAAAAGCATTTTTCCAATCGAAGATCTAAATGATAAAGCGACTTTAGAATATGTTTCTTATCGATTAGAAAAACCTAAATTTGATGTAGAAGAATGCATTGCAAGAGGATTAACTTATTCTTCAGCCCTTAAGTGTACTCTTAGATTAGTAGTTTACGAAATAGATCAAGAAAATAATACCAAAGATATTTTATCTGCAAAGGAACAAGAAGTTTATATGGGTGAAGTTCCTATGATGACTAATAGCGGAACTTTCATTACTAATGGTGTACAAAGAGTTGTTGTAAATCAAATGCACAGAAGTCCAGGTGTATTTTTTGATCATGATAAAGGAAAAACTCATGCAAGTGGAAAACTATTATTTAATTGCAGAGTTATTCCAAACAGAGGGTCATGGTTAGACTTTGAATTTGATGTAAAAGATTTTTTATATTTTAAAATAGATAGAAAGAAAAAAATTCTAGCTTCAACTTTGTTATTAGCTTTAGGTTTTACAAAATCAGAAATTGCAGATGAATTCTACAATAGTGAAGATTACACTTATGATGCAAAAACTAACAAATGGAAAACAAAATTTAATCCTGAAAATTATAAAGCTAAAAATTTTTCAGAAGAAGTGATTGATGCAAAAACAGGCAATGTGGTTATTAAATTAGGTGATAAAATTAACTATTTAAATGCTAAAAAACTAGCAAATGACGGATTAAAAGAAATACTTGTTGCAAGAGATTCTTTATACGGAAAATTTTTACATAGAGATGTTAAAATTAATGATGAAGAAGATGGTGTATTTAAAATCGGAACAGAATTAAATGATACAATTATCCAACAAATTTTAGATGCAAATATTAACACTTTAAAAATTTCAGTTACAAATTCAATAAATAAAGGTCCATATCTATTAACAACAATATTAAATGATAAAAACAATGATAAAAACGAGGCAATAACAGAAATTTATAAAATGTTGAGACCTGGCGAGCCTCCAACAATTGAAATTGCCACTCAAATTTTTAATAATTTATTCTTCAGCTCTGATAGATACGATCTTTCTGATGTTGGAAGAGTTAAAATGAACTCAAGATTAAATCTTGAATGTTCTGACAAGATTACAATTTTAAGGAATGATGACATAATTGCTATCATTCATAAGATGTTAGATTTAAGAGATGGTAAAGATGAAGTAGATGATATTGATCATTTAGGTAATAGAAGAGTTAGATCAGTCGGTGAGTTAGTAGAAAATCAAGCTCGTATTGGTGTTTATCGAATGGAAAGAGCCATTAAAGAAAAAATGACTACTCTTGATGTTGAGTCAGCTATGCCTCAAGATTTAATTAACGCAAAACCTTTAACTGTTTCTTTAAAAGATTTTTTTGCTAGTTCACAACTGTCACAATTTATGGATCAAACCAATCCGTTATCAGAAATTACTCATAAAAGAAGAGTATCTGCATTAGGACCAGGAGGTTTAACTAGAGAAAGAGCTGGTTTCGAAGTTCGTGACGTTCATCCAACACACTATGGAAGAATTTGTCCAATAGAAACACCTGAAGGACCAAACATTGGATTGATAAATAGTTTGTCTACATATGCTAAAATTAATAAATATGGTTTTATTGAGAGTCCTTATAAAAGAGTTAAGGATGGAGTGGTGCAAGATAATGTTGAATATCTTTCTGCAATGGACGAAACAAAATACACAATTGCACAAGCAAACACTAAACTTGATAAGAATGGAAAAATTGTTGAAGAATTAGTTTCATGCAGACAAAACTTAAATTTTCTTTTAGCTAAACCAGAAACAATTGATTATATAGACGTTTCTCCAAAACAGTTAGTTTCAGTTGCTGCTTCATTGATTCCTTTTTTAGAAAATGATGATGCTAACAGAGCATTGATGGGATCAAACATGATGAGACAAGCAGTGCCATTATTAAAACCTGAGGCTCCATTAGTTGGTACGGGAATTGAAAGTGATGTAGCTTTAGATTCAGGAGTTACTATTGTTGCGAAAAGAGATGGTATTGTTGATAAAATCGATGGTAAAAGAATTGTAATAAAAGTTACTGAAGAAACTGATTTTACAAAGTCTGGTGTTGATATTTACAACCTTCAAAAATTTAAAAGATCAAATCAAAATACATGTATTAACCAAAAACCTTTAGTAAGAGTAGGTGATAAAGTTAAGTCAGGAGATATCATCGCAGATGGTCCATCTACAAAATTAGGCGAACTAGCATTAGGCAAAAATGTAACCGTAGCATTTATGCCATGGCAAGGTTACAATTTTGAGGACTCTATCTTAATTTCAGAGAGATGTGTAACAGATGATGTGTTTACTTCTGTTCATATCGTAGAGTATGAAGTTATGGCTAGAGATACAAAGCTTGGTGAAGAAGAAATCACTAGAGATATTCCAAATGTAAATGAAGAAGCTTTAAAAAACCTTGATGAATCTGGAATTGTTTATATTGGAGCAGAAGTTAATGCGGGTGATATTTTAGTTGGAAAAGTTACTCCTAAAGGTGATTCAGCATCAGGTCCTGAAGAAAAATTATTAAGATCAATTTTTGGTGAAAAAGCAATTGATGTAACTGATACATCTTTAAGAATGTCAAGAGGAAGCAGTGGAACTGTGGTTGATGTTAGAGTGTTTAATAGACATGGAATTGAAAAAGATGAAAGATCAATTACTATTGAAAGAGCTGAAATTGAACAAGTTCAACAGGATAAAATAGTTGAGGAAGAAATTTTAGAAAGAAGTATTAAGCAAAGAGCTTCGCAATTTTTATCTGGCTCATCATTAGCTAAAAAAGTTAAAGATTTAGATGAAGGTACAAAATTAGATTTTGAATCAATTAACAAACTAAATATTAATGATGTATTTAAAATAACTGTAGGCAATGTAAATGATGAAGCAACTTTAGCTCAGTTAAAAGATCAATACAATAAAGCTAAGCAAGATATTACTGAAAGATTTGAGGATAAGGTTTTAAAAATTCGAAGTGGTGATGATTTATTACCAAGTGTAATGAAAATGGTTAAAGTTTTTGTTGCAATTAAGAGAAGATTACGTCCTGGTGATAAAATGTCTGGAAGACATGGTAATAAAGGTGTTGTCAGTAAAATTGTTCCAGTTGAAGATATGCCATATAGAGAAGATGGTAGACCAGTTGATATAGTTTTAAATCCATTAGGTGTTCCAAGTCGTATGAATGTAGGACAAATTTTAGAAACACACCTAGGCTGGGCTTGTAAAGAATTTGGTGAACAAGTTAAAAAACTTGTTAATGAAAACAGTAAAAAAATAGAAAAAACAGAAAAAATAGCAAGTTTTTTAAAATCTGTTTATGGAGAAGAAATTTTCAAAGAAACAGTAGATAAGTTGACTAAATCAGAATTCAGAGATTTATGTGAAAATCTTCAAAATGGAATAGCGATATCAACGCCAGTTTTTGATGGTGCAAAAGAAAAAAATGTAACAGAAATGTTGGAACTTGCGAAATTACCATCTTCTGGTCAAACATATTTATGGGATGGAAGAACAGGTGAAAAATTTGATAGACCTGTAACAGTCGGAATTATTTATATGCTTAAATTACACCATCTTGTTGAGGATAAAATTCATGCTCGGTCAACTGGGCCTTATAGTTTGGTTACACAGCAACCACTTGGAGGAAAAGCACAACTTGGTGGTCAGAGATTTGGAGAGATGGAAGTGTGGGCATTAGAGGCTTATGGTGCATCTTATACATTGCAAGAAATTTTAACTGTAAAATCTGATGACGTTGCTGGAAGAGTTAAGGTCTACGAAACTATTGTTAAAGGTGAAGAGAATTTTGAGTCAGGTATACCTGAGTCATTCAACGTTTTAGTTAAAGAAATAAAATCATTAGCACTTAATGTGGAGTTAAATTAATATGAAAAAAGAACTTACAGATTTATTTAAAAACACTGAAATTTCTGAAGCTCAAAATTTTAATAGCATTAAAATTTCTTTAGCAAGTCCAGAGAAAATCAAATCTTGGACATATGGTGAAATCAAAAAACCAGAAACAATAAATTACAGAACTTTTAGACCAGAAAAAGATGGTTTATTTTGTGCAAGAATTTTTGGACCTATAAAAGATTACGAATGTTTATGCGGTAAATATAAAAGAATGAAATTTAGAGGCATCATTTGTGAAAAATGTGGTGTTGAAGTTACAAAATCAAACGTAAGAAGAGAGAGAATGGGGCACATCAACCTAGCTACTCCGGTTGCTCATATCTGGTTTTTAAAATCACTACCAAGCAGAATTGCTTTGGCAGTTGATATGAAATTAAAAGAAATAGAAAGAGTTCTATATTTTGAAAACTTTATAGTAATTGAACCTGGTTTAACTGGTCTACAAAAAAATCAACTTTTAAACGAAGAAGAATTAGCAAAATATCAAGATGAATTTGGAGAAGAGTCGTTTACTGCTGGGATTGGCGCGGAAGCAGTTTTAGAAATGTTAAAAAATCTAGATCTTGAATTAGAAAGAAAAAATTTAGCAAATTATATTAAAGAAACTAAATCAAAAGTTAATGAAGAAAGAGCAATAAAAAGACTTAAACTTTTAGAATCTTTTATTGAAACGGGACAAAAACCAGAATGGATGATTTTAACGGTTGTACCTGTTATTCCACCTGAATTAAGACCATTAGTACCATTAGATGGTGGTCGTTTTGCAACATCAGATTTAAATGATTTATATAGAAGAGTTATCAACAGAAATAACAGACTAAAAAGATTAATAGATCTTAAAGCGCCAGACATCATAGTAAGAAATGAAAAAAGAATGCTTCAAGAATCTGTTGATGCATTATTTGATAATGGAAGAAGAGGAAGAGTAATTACTGGCACTGGCAAGAGACCATTAAAATCTTTAGCTGAAATGCTAAAAGGTAAACAAGGAAGATTTAGACAAAACTTACTTGGAAAAAGAGTTGATTATTCAGGAAGATCAGTAATTGTAGTAGGACCAGATCTTAAATTGCATGAATGTGGTTTGCCAAAAAAAATGGCTCTAGAATTATTTAAACCTTTTTTATATGCAAGATTAAACAAATTAGGTCTTGCATCAACTATTAAACAAGCAAAAAAATTAGTTGAAAAAGAAACAAATGCAGTTTGGGATGCATTAGAACTTATCGTTAGAGAGCATCCTGTATTACTAAATAGAGCTCCAACTCTTCATAGATTAGGCGTACAAGCTTTTGAACCAAAATTAATTGAGGGAGATGCAATAGAATTACATCCACTAACTTGTGCAGCTTTTAATGCTGACTTTGATGGTGACCAAATGGCAGTACACGTCCCACTAAGTTTAGAAGCTCAATTAGAAGCTAGAATTTTAATGTTATCTACTAATAATATTCTTTCACCATCTAATGGTAAACCAATTATTGTCCCAAGTCAGGATATGATTCTTGGTATCTACTACTTATCTCAAGAAGCAATGACAGATAAGCCAGCTGGTTATTTTGTGGATCATAATCAAATCGAGTTTGCATTAGCGAGTGGTCAAATTAAAGTTCACAGCACTATCATTTCTAGATTTGAAACAGTTGATGAAAATGGAAATAAAAAATATGAAAAATACACAACAACAGCTGGAAGATTTTTATTAGCCAACCTTTTACCAAAAAATTATAATATTAAATTTTCTTTAATTGATAGATTATTGCCGAAGAAAGTTGTTTCTGAGATTATAGATACTGTGTTTAGATTTTGTGGACAAAAAACCACAGTAATATTTTGTGATAAATTAAAAGATCTAGGTTTTAAACATGCTTTCAAAGCAGGTATTTCATTTGGTAAAGATGATCTTGTAATTCCTGAGAGTAAATCACAATTAATTGAAGATACAAAAAAATTGATTGCCGACTATGAAACTCAATACTCAGAAGGTCTAATTACCAGAGGTGAAAAATATAATAAAGTTGTTGATGCTTGGTCTAAGTGTACAGACAGAGTTGCTGGTGAGATGATGAAAGGAATTTCAGCTACAGAAAAAACACCTGATGGTTTAAAAATTAACTCAGTTTTCATGATGGCAGATAGTGGAGCGAGAGGTTCAGCTGCACAGATGAAACAATTAGCAGGAATGAGAGGGTTAATAGCAAAACCTTCTGGAGAAATTATTGAAAGTCCAATTATCTCAAATTTTAAAGAAGGTTTAACTGCTTTAGAATATTTTAATTCTACACACGGTGCTAGAAAAGGTTTAGCTGATACTGCCCTTAAAACCGCAAGTTCTGGATATTTAACAAGACGACTTTGTGATGTTGCTCAAGATTTAACTATTACAAAAGTTAAGTGTGAAGAGCCGGGCTTTATTGAACTTTCTGAGATATTAGAAGGTGGTAATGTTGTTGTCAGCTTGTCAGAAAGAGCTTTAGGAAGAGTTGCTGCTAGTGATGTAAAACACCCTATTACAGGTGAAATAATCATAAAGAAAATGGCAATGATTGATGAGTTTGCCTGCGATAGTATAGATGCTGCAGGTATTAAATCGCTAAAAGTTTTCTCAGTTATGACATGTAGCTCAAAAGAAGGAGTTTGTGCAACATGTTATGGAAGAGATTTATCTAGAGGTAAAATGGTTCACGTTGGTGAAGCTATAGGAATGATTTCAGCTCAATCTATTGGAGAACCAGGAACACAATTAACAATGAGAACATTTCACGTTGGTGGAACCGCATCTGTTAAACAAGAGTCTCAGATTGTAACTAAAAATGCAGGTGTATTAAAAATAATTAACTCAAACATTTTAGAAGATTCAAAAAAGAATTTAATAGTAATGGGAAGAAATACACAATTATCAATAGAAGATGATAATGGTGTTCAGATAGCAATTTATAAAGTTGCTTATGGATCAAAATTATTTTTTAAAAATGGAGAAAAAGTAAAAGCAAATTCTAAAATTTGCGAATGGGATCCGTATACTACTCCAGTAATTGCTGAAAAAAGTGGTGTTGCAAGTTATGTAGATTTAATTGATGGAGTTTCAATTCAAGAAACTACAGATGATGCAACAGGTATTTCATCTAAGTCGGTTATTGATTGGAGATCTCAATCAAAAAGTACAGATTTAAAACCAAGAATAACATTAAGAGATGAAAAAGGTAATGTAATTAAAAAAGCTGACGATAATGAAGCTAGATATTATTTAGTACCAGATTCAATTTTATCAGTAAAAGATGGTCAAAAAGTATCTGCAGGAGATGTAATAGCCAGATTACCGAAAGAGACTACAAAAACCAAAGATATTACTGGTGGATTACCAAGAGTTGCTGAACTCTTTGAAGCAAGAAAAGCAAAAGATAGCGCAATTATAGCAGAAAATGATGGGCAAGTTGTTTTTGGTAAAGAAGTTAGAGGAAAACAAAGGGTTTCAATTGTTCCTGAAGATGGATCTGAACCATCAAATTATTTAATACCGAAAGGCAAACATATAAACTTTAATCAAGGTGAAAAAATTAAAAAAGGTGAATACTTATTAGATGGTCAACCGCTACCTCATGATATTTTAAGAATTCTAGGAATTAAAGAATTAACAGAATATTTTGTAAACCAAGTTCAAGAAGTATATAGATTACAAGGTGTAATTATCAACGATAAACACATTGAAACTATTTTGAGACAAATGTTGAAAAAAGTTGAAGTGAAAGTTTCTGGAGATTCATCTTATTTACCTGGTGAAATAGTAGATCGAATTAAATTTGATAATACTAATGAAAAACTTAAATCTGAAGGTAAAACTCCTGCAGAAGGTGAAAGAGTATTAATGGGAATTACAAAAGCTTCATTGCAAACAGAGTCTTTTATATCGGCTGCATCATTCCAGGAAACAACAAGAGTTTTAACAGATGCTGCAATTAAAGGTAAAGTTGATCCATTGAATGGCTTAAAAGAAAATGTCATAGTTGGTAGATTAGTGCCAGCTGGAACAGGAAATATTAAGAATAAATGGAACAGAAAAGCTCTTGAAGATGATAATAAATTTTTATCTGAACAAGAAAAACTTGAGCCAGCTGAAACCCAAGCAAATTAACAAAAATTACAGTATTTTTTAATAGTTTTAGTTTGACAAAGTCAGATTAATGAGTATTTTGGCGATGTTTTTGGTTGGAATGTAGTACTAACTGAAGTACTAAACGCTGCCATGAATAACCTGTCAGTTATTTCATTCAAAAATAAATTTATATAAAAATTATGCCAACAATTAATCAGTTGTTAAGAAAACCTAGAGTTAAAGCTGTAGCAAGGAATAAAGTTCCTGCTCTTGAAAAACAACCTTTGAAAAGAGGAGTTTGTGTTAAGGTATATACAACAACTCCAAAAAAACCTAACTCTGCTCTAAGAAAAGTTGCAAGAGTTCGTTTATCAAATGGTTATGAAGTAACAGCTTACATTCCAGGTGAAGGTCACAATTTACAAGAACACTCAGTAGTTCTAATCAGAGGCGGAAGAGTTAAAGATTTACCTGGTGTTAGATATCATATTCTTAGAGGAAATTTAGATACACAAGGTGTAGCAAATAGAAAGAAAAGAAGATCTTTATACGGAACTAAAAAAGGTAAGTAATAATGTCTAGAAAAAAAACTCAACCAAAAAAAAATATTACCCCTGATCCAAAATTTAATTCAACTGTTATTCCAAAATTAATTAATTCAATAATGTATGATGGAAAAAAAGTAGTTGCTGAAAAAATTGTTTATGATGCAATAGATAAAATAAAAACAAAATCTAAAGAAGATCCAATCAATATTTTTAATGAAGCTATAAATAATATTAAACCAACTGTAGAAGTTAGATCACGAAGAGTTGGAGGTGCAACCTATCAAGTACCTGTTGAAGTAAAAAGTAAAAGAGCGCAAGCTTTGGCAATTAGATGGTTAATAGAGTCTGCAAGAAAAAGAAAAGACAAACATATGTCAGATAAAATTTTTAATGAACTTTATGATGCTTATGAAAAAAAAGGAGCAGCAGTTAAAAAAAGAGAAGATGTGCATAAAATGGCTGAGTCAAACAAAGCTTTTGCACATTTTAGATGGTAATAAATTATGTCGAGAACACATTCATTAGATAAATATAGAAACATCGGTATCATGGCCCATATTGATGCTGGGAAAACTACAACTACTGAAAGAATTTTATACTATACAGGTAAGAGCCATAAAATTGGAGAAGTTCATGATGGTGCTGCTACAATGGATTGGATGGAACAAGAGCAGGAAAGAGGTATTACAATTACTTCTGCTGCAACAACATGTTTTTGGCAGGATCATAGAATAAATATTATTGATACGCCTGGTCACGTAGATTTTACAATTGAAGTTGAAAGATCATTAAAAGTATTAGATGGAGCTGTAGCTGTATTTGATGGTGTAGCAGGAGTTGAGCCACAATC
>JAYPCR010000019.1:0-13132 GCA_038124805.1 Candidatus Pelagibacteraceae bacterium | reverse complement strand
CCACCATGTCATCAATTAATCTATGTTCGTATGTGATTTTTAGTTGATCAAATTGTTCCTTAAATTCTTTATCAAACACCTCTTGAAAAATATCTTTAAACCTTCCATCGTATTGTTTTAAAATAGTATTTTTAGTTGAAAGATAAACTGGCCACTTTTTAATAAGTCCATAGCTAAAACATGATCTTGCAAAATCTTCTATAGATTTATCTAAATTGTACATTGATAAAGCAACTCCAGGACCAGTAAAATTAAATACTTCATATTTAATTTCATCTTTTCCATCTTCAGATGTCCATTTAACTTCCATTTTCCCTTTGCCAGGTACTTTAAAATCAGTTGCACGATATTGATCACCAAATGCATGTCTGCCAATAATTACAGGATCTGTCCATGTAGGTACAAGTTTAGGAATATTTTTACAAATAATTGGTTCTCTAAAAACTGTTCCACCTATAATATTTCTGATGGTACCGTTTGGAGATCGCCACATTTTTTTTAAACCAAATTCTTCTACTCTTGCTTCATCTGGAGTAATGGTTGCACACTTTATTCCAACACCAATTTTCTTAATTGCATTTGCTGAGTCAATTGTAATTTGATCATCTGTATCATCACGACTTTTCATGCCTAAGTCATAGTATTCAATGCCAAGATCTAAATAAGGAAGAATTAATTTATTTTTAATAAACTCCCAGATTATTCTGGTCATTTCATCACCATCTAGTTCTACTACTGGGTTTTTGACTGATATTTTGCTCATTTAGTAATTTTGTATCTTAATAATTGAATTTCGCTGTTTTATATACATATTAATCGAAAATTATCAATTAATAGAAATATGTTTAGTAGAATTTTTCCTAAATTACATACCGAAGGTTTTAAATTTTTAATTATAGCTGGATTTATTACAATCTTGTTTTATTTGATTAGTTCATTTTTAGGAACCTTAGGTTTACTCTTAACAGTATGGGTATATTATTTTTTTAGAGATCCAGATCGAGTAATAATAAATGATGACGATTATCTAGTTAGCCCAGCTGACGGTGAGGTAATTAAAGTTGAAGAGGTTGCAGGACCTAAGGAACTTGGATTAGAAAATAAAAAATTTAATAAGATTAGTATATTTATGAATGTATTCGATTGTCATGTGAATAGAACGCCATGTGCAGGTAAAGTTGAAGATATTTTATATAAACCTGGAAAATTTTTAAATGCCTCTTTTGATAAAGCTAGTGAAGATAATGAGAGAAATTATTATAAGATTAAAGACAATCATGATAATGAAATTATCGTTGTACAAATTGCAGGTTTAGTTGCTCGTCGAATTGTTTGTGAGACACATAAAGATCAAACACTTGAACAGGGTGAGAGAATTGGCATGATAAGATTTGGAAGTAGAGCTGATGTATATTATGAAAATTATAATCCTTTAGTTAGAATTGGGCAAAAAACTATTTCAGGGGAAACATTGTTAGCGAAAAGATAAATGATAGAACAACCTAAAAATAATCTAAAAGTAGTTGCAGAAAAGAAAAGTGCTAGAATGCTTTTACCGAACATGCTGACTTTAATTGGAGTATGTATAGGCTTAACATCTATTCGATTTGCCTTAAGTGGAGAATATCATCTTGCAATAATTGCAATTATTTTTGCTGCATTAATTGATGGTTTAGATGGAAGAATTGCGCGGATGATAAAAGGCACATCAAAAGTTGGTAAAGAATTAGACTCTCTAACAGACATGATAAGTTTTGGTGTAGCACCTGCTTTTATAATGTATTTTTGGATGCTAAATACTCTTGGAAAATTTGGTTGGTTATTAAGTTTGATATATGTAATTTGTGTAGCATTGAGACTAGCTAGATTTAATATTAGTTCTAATCAAGAACCATCTTGGAGAGATAATTTTTTTGAAGGTGTACCATCTCCAGCTGGAGGTATTTTAGTTTTATCTCCTCTAATTTTTAGTTTAAGTGATTTTAATTATCTAAATATTAATTACCAAGTGGTAACTCCTATTTTTTTTGTAGTAACTTCGTTTTTATTAATAAGTAAATTTCCATCTTATTCATTTAAAAAAATTATAATTCCAAGAAAGGCTACGATTTTTTTACTTTTTGGAATTATCTTATTTTTTGGTCTATTATTAATCTATACATTTGATGTTATTACAATCAGCAGTGCAATTTATTTATTAATGTTACCAATTAGTTTTATTCATTACCAAAAATTAAAAAAACAAAATGAACATGAAAATATTACTGAAGATAATGAAGATCTTGAAGATATTTTGTAATGAAAAAAAATGTAATAGTCACCCTTGCAGATTCAAATTATTTTGAATTATTAAACGAATTAATTAATTCAATAAAACAATTTAAAGAGAGCGAAAATACTGCAATTTGTGTATTAGATGCTGGGTTAACTGAAACTCAAAAAAAAGATTTAGAAAAAAAAGTTGATGAGGTTAAATCTGCAGAATGGGATATTGAAGTCCCAGAGTTTAAAGTTAAGGGAAAAGAATGGTTAAAGAGCCAAGTTTCCAGAGCTTTTTTGCCAAAATATTTTGCTAATTATGAAAAGTATTTATGGATTGATTGTGATGCTTGGGTGAATGATTGGAAATGTGTTGAGTTATACTTTAAAGCTTGTGATGATAACAAGTTAGGCATTACTCAAACAATCGGACCTGGTTATAAAATTACTTCAAAGGTAAACTGGCTGATTGGTAAAATTGCAATAATTAAATCTCAAAATTTTAAACACGCTGTGAAATCAAATATTGGATTTAACAAAGCTAGAAAATTAGCTTTTGCACCACATATAAACATTGGAGTTTTTTCTTTAGAAAAAAATTCACCAATTTGGTTAACTTGGCAAAAAAATTTACATCAAACTTTAAAATCAGGAGATATTTTTGGTTCAGAACAATTAGCAATCAATATGTCAGTATATATTGATGAAGTTGACACAGAATTTTTGCCTTTAAATTGTAATTGGTTAACTAGTAATTTGCTGCCTAAATTTGATGAAAAAAATAATACTTTTGTTGAGCCTTACTTACCTAATTACAAGATAGGAATTATGCATCTAGCAGCAGGAATTTGGAAAGATAATAAAGATATGAGATTAAATAAAGATATTGAAATTGAAATTCAAACACTCGAAGGAAAAATTTTAAACAAAAGTTTAAGATTTATTAATTAGTTGAAAAAAAACAAAATCTCAAAAAATTGGGTTAATAAACAAAGACGAGATATTTATGTTCGTCAATCTAAGGTTGATGGTTATAGAGCAAGATCAGCATATAAATTAATTGAAATTGATGAAAAATTTAAAATTTTTAAAGGAGGTATATCTGTAATTGATATTGGTGCTGCACCTGGTAGTTGGTCACAATATGCTTCAAAAGTTGTTAAAAGTGGAAAAATAGTTTCAATTGATTTAAAAAAGATGGAACCTATTGAAAACACTATCCAAATACAAGGTGATTTCACAGATCAGAATATCAAAGATGAAATAAGAAAAAATATTAAAAAAAAAGCTGAAGTGGTAATGTCAGATATGGCTGTCAATACAACTGGTATTAAAAATATTGATGCAATTTATACAGGTGAATTATGTAAAGAGGCTATGATTTTTTCAAAAGACGTTATCTCTGATAATGGGTTTTTTATTTCAAAAATTTTTATGGGAGGAACATTTAATGAAATTGTAGCCCAAGGAAAATCTATTTTTAGAGAAGTTAAGGTTTTTAAACCAAAATCCAGCAGAAAAGATTCTAAAGAAAGTTTTATTATTTGTAAAAATCTTAGATAGACACTTTAAAATTTAAATGAATCATATATAAATCATTATGGTTCCTATAAAAGAAGCACTCACCTTTGATGATGTTACGCTAGCCCCACGCTATTCAGAGATATTACCGTCCGAAGTTGATACAAGTATTAAATTAACTGAGTATTTATCTTTAAAAATACCACTTTTATCATCTGCTATGGATACTGTAACAGAAAGTAAAATGGCTATAGCCATAGCTAAAGCAGGCGGGATAGGAGTTATTCATAGAAATCTTGATATTAAAGAACAAATTAAAGAGATTCAAAAAGTAAAAAAAAATAAATTATTAGTTGGTGCTGCTGTAGGTGCGGGTCCAAATGAATTAAAAAGAGCCGAAGCCATATTAAAAGAAGGAGTTGATTTAATTGTAGTAGATACAGCACATGGACATACAAAAAAAGTTTCAGAAATAGTTAAGCATATTAAAAAATTAAAAAATAAAAAAATAGCTCTATGTGCAGGAAATATTGCAACTGCTGAAGCTGCTAAGTTTTTAATTAAATTAGGAGTTGATATTATAAAAGTTGGAATAGGGCCTGGGTCTATATGTACGACCAGACTAGTTGCAGGAATAGGAGTGCCACAGTTAAGTGCAATCTTATCAGTAAGAAAAGGTGTTAAAAATAAAAAAGTAAAAATTATTGCTGATGGTGGAATTAAATATTCTGGAGATTTAGCAAAAGCTTTTGCGGCAGGAGCTGATGCAGTAATGATTGGATCATTATTTGCTGGAACAGATGAGACACCAGGTAAGTTAATTAAAAAAAATGGTAAATATTTTAAAAGTTTTAGAGGGATGGGATCAGTTGGAGCAATGAATAAAGGTTCTGCAGATAGATATTTTCAAAGTAAACAAAAAGATAGTTCTAAATATGTGCCCGAAGGTGTTGAGGGTTTTGTTAAATATAAGGGTGATGTAGGAACTATAATCTATAAATTAATTGGTGGTTTAAAATCTTCTATGGGTTATCTTGGATCAAAACAAATAAAATACTTAAGAGATAAACCGCAATTTGTAAAAATTACAAAAGCAGGATTTTATGAAAGTATGGTTCATAACGTTGATGTAGTAAAAAATGATAATAAATACTAATGACAAAAATTAAAAATTTTTTTTTATTTCTCATATTTGTATTAAGTTTTAATTCTATCTCAGTCGCTGAAGATAAATATTTTAATGAAGGATTAAAACTTTTTAATGAAGAAAAATATGAGGATGCTAAGTTTTTATTTGAAAGAAGTATTGTTTTTGATCCTAAAGCCTCTGAGTCATATTTGTATTTAGCAAAAATTTATGAAGTTGAAAAAAATTCAAAAAAAGAAGAAAAAAATATAGAAACAACATTGCTTTTAGATCCAACTAATGAAGAAGCACTTTTAATGTCTATGAGGATCGCTCTTGAGAAAACTAATTATTCTAAAGTAAAAAGCTTATCAGAGACTTTTTCTAGAGTTTGTAAAAAATTATGTAACGAAAAAAATGAAATAATAGAGACTCTAAATAATTTAGAACCAAAAAATGAGTCTTGATAAAAATCTAGATAAAATCTTAATTATAGATTTTGGATCACAATTCACTCAATTAATAGCTAGAAGAACCAGAGAATTAGGGGTTTTTTCAGAAATTATTAGTCATAAAAAAATTTCAATTAGTCAAATAGATAGCACTGTAAAAGGCATTATCTTATCTGGTGGTCCTTTGAATGTTTATGAAAGTAATAAATATTCTTTCGACAAAAGAATTTTATTTAAAAATGTTCCAGTTTTAGGGATTTGTTTTGGACATCAAATTTTATCAAAAGTAATGGGTGGTAGAGTTAAACAATCTAAACATAGAGAATTTGGTTTAGCAAATATTTATAAAAAAAATGATAGTCAAATAATACAAAATTTTTTTAAAAATAAAAAATCTGCAAAAGTATGGATGAGTCATGCAGACCAGGTATCAAAATTACCAAAAAATTTTAAAGTTGTAGCTTCAAGTCAAAATTCTAGTTTTGCAATTGTGGAAAATAAAATTCAAAAATTTTATGGTGTCCAGTTTCATCCTGAAGTAACTCATACCCAAAATGGGATTAAAATTTTAAGCAATTTTATTTTTTTAATTTGTAAATTTAAAAAAAACTGGTCTTCTAAAGATCAAAAAATAAAGTTAATTAAAGAAGTACAAAATCAAGTTGGTAACAATAAAGTAATTTGCGCTTTATCAGGTGGTGTTGATAGCAGCGTTGTTGCTCAATTGCTAAATAAAGCTATTGGTAAAAATCTTTATTGTATTTTTGTTAATACCGGTTTGCTAAGAAAAAATGAAGAAAAACAAGTTGTAAATACTTTTAAGAAAAAATTAAAAATAAATTTAATTTATGTTAATGCTGAAAAAGAATTTTTATCCAAATTAAATAATATTTCAGACCCTGAAAAAAAACGTAAAATTATTGGAAATTTATTTATCAAAATTTTTGAACGTTATGCTAAAAAAATAAAAAATGTAAAGTTTTTAGCTCAGGGAACTTTATATCCAGATTTAATTGAAAGTAGATCTGTCACAGGAAGTCAAACTTCTAAAATTAAGTCTCACCATAATGTGGGTGGTTTGCCAAAAAAAATGAAACTTCAATTAGTTGAGCCGTTAAAATTTTTATTTAAAGATGAAGTTAGAAAATTAGGGTTAGAACTCAATTTAAGTAATGATATTATTTCAAGACATCCTTTCCCTGGCCCAGGATTAGCTATACGAATGCCAGGTTTGATAACTAAGGAAAAAATTAAAATTCTAAAAGAAGCAGATTATTTATTTATAAAAGCTCTGAGAGATCATGGTCTTTATCATAAAATCTGGCAAGCTTATGCAGCATTACTACCAGTTAAAACAGTTGGTGTAATGGGAGACAATAGAACTTATGAATTTTTATGTTTATTGAGAGCTATAACCTCTGAAGATGGTATGACCGCAGATTATTATGATTTTAAAAAGAGTTTCATGCAAACTGTCTCTAATCAAATAGTAAATAGCATAAGAGGCATAAATAGGGTTGTTTATGATGTAACTTCAAAGCCTCCAAGTACTATTGAGTTAGAATAATAACTTATTATAACTAGATTTTATGAAATATTTGCACACCATGATCAGAATTAAGAATATAGAGGAGTCTCTTCGTTTTTTTTGTGATGGCCTGGGATTGAAAGAAACCAGAAGAATGGAAAATGAAAAAGGAAGATATACACTTATTTTTCTTGCCGCTCCAAATGATGATAAAGCTGAAATTGAGATGACATATAATTGGGATGGAGATAATTTAGGTGAGGGCTCAAGAAATTTTGGTCACCTAGCTTATAGAGTTGAGAATATATATGAAACTTGTCAAAGATTAATGGATCTTGGTTATACTATTAATCGACCACCCAGAGATGGACATATGGCTTTTGTTAGATCACCTGACAAAATTTCTATTGAAATTTTGCAAGAGGGATATTTGGAACCAAAAGAACCATGGGCATCAATGCAAAATACTGGATCTTGGTAATAACTTCTTAGATGAATATCATTAAAAAATTACAAGCAAAAAAAAATAAATCAAAAATAGTTTGCTTGACTGCTTATTCGAAAAATATTGCTGAACAGATTGATCAATACACTGATCTAATCCTTGTCGGAGATTCATTAGGATCAGTTTTATATAATTTTGATACAACTAGAAAAGTAACTTTAAATATGATGATTGAGCACTCTAAAAGTGTTCGAAAAGGTATTTCAAAAAGTTTAATGGTAGTCGACATGCCTTATAATACCTATAGAACCAAATCAGAAGCATTAAAAAATTGTAAAAAAGTTATGAAAGAAACTAAATGTGATGCTATTAAAGTTGAAGGTGGAATTAAAATTTTAGAGATAGTCAAATATTTAATTAAAAATAAAATTCCTGTAATGGGACATCTTGGAATTTTACCTCAATCAGTAAAAGGAAAATTTAAATCTAAAGGAAAAACTAAAAGAGAGATTAGCCAACTACAAAGAGATGCATTGGAATTAGAAAAAGCAGGAGTTTTTTCAATTGTTTTAGAAGGTATTGAAAAAAAATTATCTACAACCATAACTAAAAAATTAAAAATACCGACTATTGGTATTGGTGCTTCAGTTGACTGTGATGGTCAAGTGTTAGTTACTGATGATATTTTAGGTTTAACAAAATCAAAAATAAAATTTGTAAAAGAATATATAAATTTACGAAAATATATTAGTTCTGCAGCTAAACAATTTAGATCAGATGTAATTAAAAAAAAATATCCAAGTAATAAATATCTTTATTAAAAGAAACGCTCGAAGCTTTCGTTGATAGATAAAAAGTCAAGGTCATGTAAACCACCAATAATTAACTGTAATGCGACCGCTAAGATTGCAAATAAACCTAAATAGCCAAACCATTTATGTTTCTTAATTTGATTTGCAAAATATTTTGCTAGTGTACCTACTAAAACTACAGATAAAAATAGGCCAAAAATCAATAAATTCATGTTATTTTTTGCTGCACCAACTATTCCAATGACGTTATCAAAGCTTAGGGTGATGTCTGCAAATAACACCTTATATACACTTTGTATATATGATGGTTCTTTTGCAGCTGAAGTAGGTGATTTAACTTGCTGAGTATCAAATAGATCTCTTCTTAGGTCATTAACAATCCAAATTAATAATAATCCACCTAGAATTTTTACATAAGCAAAACCAAATAAATAAGAAGCAAAAAAAGCAAATATTATCCTAAAGACTAAAGCTCCAAATAGACCCCATAAAATAATTTGATTTCGATTTTTTGGGGCAAAATTAGCAGCTATCATTCCAATAATAATAGCGTTATCTGCTGCCATTATTACATCAATGAATATTATTTGGATTAGTATAAGTGAATCTTCGAACAAGGCTTTTAATAATTTCTATTTAGTTGTTTTTGTGCCATCGATAATTTCTTTAAGCTCTTGGTATTCTTCACAGTTACAGTTTTTTAAAACATCTAATCTTTTATTAGCTAAATCAATTCTTTGAGTTGCAACATATAGTTCACCCAAATACTCATTAATGCCAACATGAGTTGGATCAATTTCTAATCCTAGTAAATAATATTTTTCACCATTTTCAAAGTCTCCTAATTTTCTAGTAGTAAATCCTAAATAATTAAGAGTATCAGCTTGTAATGGTTTATCTTCATTAGATTTAATTAATAATTGTTGTGCCTTTTTATATCTGTCTAGTGCTTTGTCATTTGCACCTTTTTTTTCATATTTTTTTGCAGATTTAATTAAAGAAACAGCTTTATCGTAATCTGTTTTAGTTTTAGATTCATCGCTGGAGCCAGCAGCAAAAGAATTTCCTATAAATAAAGTTGAAATGAACAAAATTAGTATAATTTTTTTTATCATCAATTAAATTTTTTTAAGTTGGTTAAAGTTTTTAACTGAAGTCCGTTTTCAACTAAGTTATCTCTAATTATTTTAGCAGTTGCTAACGAACTTTCATTATCTCCATGTATGCATACAGAGTCAATTTTACAAGGTATTTGTTTACCTGTGTGGCAATTGAGAGCCTGATTTTTTACCATTTTTAAAACATGTAATTTTGCTTCATCAGGATTAGTGATTAATGCATTTGATTTTGCTCTTGATACTAAATTTCCATCTTCTTCGTAGTTTCGATCTGCAAATATTTCGCAAGCAATTTTCATATTAAACTTTAAAGCAGCTTCCTCCATTTTAGATCCAGTTGGAACTAAATATATTAAGTCTTTATCAATATCATAAATAGTCTTAGCCAGAATTGTAGCTAGATCAATATCTTCACAAGCCATGTTATTAAGCGCCCCATGAGGCTTAATATGGGTTACTTTTTCACCATGTTCAGAAGCTATTTTTTGTAAAATTTCATATTGATCTACTATTAATTTATTTATTTCATGACTATTTAAGTTCATCCTTTTTCTTCCAAAATTGTCAGGGTCATTAAAAGAAGGATGTGCACCAATACTAACACCGTTTTTCTTTGAAATTCCGATAACTTCTCTCATAGTCTCTTCATCGCCAGCATGATATCCACATGCAATATTTGCTGAATTTACAATATTTAACAGTTCAGGATCATGAATGTTGGAGTGATGTTTTGACTTTTCTCCTAAATCACAATTGATATTAATTTCCATGGTTATAATAATTTTATTATAACATCTCATGATAAAAAATATATCAAATCTTGGTGACGCAGCTGTTTATTGTGATTTTGGTTCAGAGGTTAATCAGCAAATCAATTCAAATGTAATTAATTATTTTAATAAGCTTACAGAACTAAGAGAGTTAAAAAAGGATACTGGTATAATTAATTTAACGCCATCTTATAATAAATTAATAGTAAGTTTTGATTTAAGTTTAACTAATTTTAATGATGTTAAAAAAATAATTGAAGATTTAGAAATTAATGTCCAAAAAAATTCAATACCTAAAAAAATAAGTATACCAATCTGTACTGAAGAGCAGTTTGCACTAGATTTTCAAAGGTTAAATAAATTAACAAATAAATCAAAAGAAGAAATTTTAGAATTATTTTTAAGCAAAGAGTATTTTTGTTATATGACGGGTTTTATTGCCGGAATGCCTTTTTTGGGTGATATTGATCAAACTATACAATGTCCAAGATTAGAAACACCAAGAGTTAAAGTTCCAGAAGGTTCTATAGGTTTAACTGAACAATTTACTAATATTTATACCTCTGAAAGTCCAGGAGGTTGGAATATTATAGGAAATACTCCATTAAAAATATTTAATAAGAGTAATGAGTTAAATCCTAACCTAATTAATCCAGGAGATAAAATTCAGTTTTATCAAATAACCAAAGAAGAATATGACAATTGGAAATAATTTACCTTGTTTTGAAATATTAAGGGCAGGTATCAATACCACTATTCAAGATATAGGTAGAAATAATTTATATCACTTAGGTATTACTACGAGTGGTGCAGTTGATCAAAAAAATTTTAAACTTTCTAATCTTATTTTAAATAATTTAATTAATGAACCTGTAATTGAGTTTGCTTTCCAAGGCCCTTTATTGAAATTTACAAACGGTAAAATAGGTATTTGTATTACTGGTGATGTGGTTTTTGATATAATTAGACACAACGATGTAATTGAACAAGGTCAATGTTATCAAAATTATATTCTTAATGATGGAGATCAGCTAGATATCAAATCAACTAAAAATTCTTTGTATGGTTATTTATCTGTTAAAAATGGTTTTAAAATTGAAAAAATATGGGGCAGTTCTTCAATTAATACTAAAGCCAATATAGGTCCAAATGAAGGTAAGAAATTTTCAGTAAATCAAAAAATTTACATAAATAAAGAATTGAATTCTGATTTTAAGGTAAGACAGTTACGATATAAAAATAACTTTCATAAAACTATTAGAGTTATTAAAGGAACAAATTTTGATTATTTTTCAGATAAAGCAAAAAAAATTTTCTTCAATGAAAAGTTCATAATTACAAACCTGATTGATCGAATGGGCATAAGATTAAAAGGGCCCATGTTAGAAAATATTGTAAGTACAAATATAAAATCTGAAGGATTAGTAAAAGGTGTTATTCAAGTACCAGCTGATGGTAATCCTATTATGATGTTGGCAGATCATGGAACTATTGGAGGATATCCTAAAATCGCAACTATCATTTCAGCAGATTTGGATAATGTAAGCCAATTACCTCCAAATACTGAAATTACATTCCAAGAAGTAAATCTTGAACAAGCGGAAGAACTATATAAGAGTTATTTGAAAGAAATTAATAAATACTCAAAATTTTTAAATGAATATAATTAGAAAACTTCCTGGACCTTTATTGGTTTTTTTAGGAGCATGTAGTCTTAGTTTTGGAGGATTGATTGTTAAATCATTTGAAGGAGCAACTCTTTGGCAAATTTTATTTTGGAGAACAGTATTTTTTTTAATTGTTATAAGTATTTACTTAATCACTACCTATAAAAAAAAGTTATTTACATCTTTTTATACTTCTGGAATTCCAGGATTTTTAGGTGGACTTATTCTTTCATTTGGTTTCTGTGGGTATGTTTTTTCGATGTATAATACTACAGTAGCGAATGCTAATTTTATTATTCAAACTCAGACAATTTTTTTAGCAATTTTTGGATATTTTTTTTTAAAAGAAAAAATTTCAACCATAACTCTCATATCCATAATTTTAGCAATTGCAGGAATTTTGTTAATGGTTGGTAATTCATTATCTGGCGGCCAATTGATAGGAAATTTAGCAGCTTTTTTAATGCCTATATCATTTGCAGTTTTAATTTTAGTTGTTAGAAAATATCCGAATGTAGACATGGTGCCTTTGCAATTTATTGCTGGAGTATTTGCATTAATAATTGGATACTTAATGTCTAGTAAAATTTTAATTTCTACTCATGATATTTTTTTAGGTTTTTGTGCAGGATTTTTTCAATTAGGTTTTGGATTTATTTTTATTACAATTGGTGCTCAAAGAACACCATCAGCAATGGTAGGAGTTATAATGTTAACAGAAGCAGTTTTAGGTCCTTTGTGGGCTTGGTTATTTGTTAATGAAGAGCCTCCATTTATAGTTTTAGTTGGTGGCTCAATTGTTATTTTTGCAGTTTTATTACAATTTTACAATTTATACGCTACTCAAAAAAAAACTGTTTAATATTTGACATACCCATTCATTTGATAGATTATCTTGATCACGGGAGAGACTACAAATTTTGTAGCGCCGAAGGAGCAACTACCCAGGAATCTCTCAGGCAAAAGGACCGTAACATATTAACTCTGGAAAGAGATTAAATTCTCGCCGAAGGAGTAATACTCTCAGGCAAATATACAGATGGGTAAATAGAGTTAGTATGGAAATTAAAAAAACTGCACTTTACAATTTACACAAAAGTCATAACGCAAAATTTGTTGAATTTGCTGGATATGAGATGCCAATTCAATATGAACTAGGAATTATCGAAGAGCATAAATTTACTCGAATTGAAGCTGGTATATTTGATGTGTCGCACATGGGGCAACTATTCATTTATGGTGATCAAAATTTAACTGAAGAACTTGAAAAAATTTTTCCTTTAAATCTTAAAAACTTAAAGATTAATCATTCTAAGTATAGTTTTTTACTGAATAGTGAAGCTGGAATACATGATGATTTAATTATTACTAAATTAGATGATGGTTTTTTAATTATTCTAAATGCTGCTTGTAAAGATAATGATTATAAAATTT
>JAYPCR010000018.1:0-13823 GCA_038124805.1 Candidatus Pelagibacteraceae bacterium | reverse complement strand
CCACCATCAACAGCAATAATTTGTCCAGTAATCCAAGAACTTTCATCTGTAATTAAAAATTTTGCTAAAGATGCTGAGTCTTTTCCTTCGCCAAGTCTTTTTAAAGGATGGGCTTTTGCAATACCTTCCGCTAAAACTTTATTTTTTAACATTGGCTCTGCAATTTTAGAATTTGTTAAACTTGGAGCTATACAATTAACCCTAATATTTGGAGCAAATTCTGCAGCTAACGAAACGGTTAATCCTTCAATCGCAGCTTTTGTTGAGGCAATTATAGAATGATTAGTAAATCCCTTTTGAGCCGCTACGGTAGAAAATAATACTATTGAACCATTATTTTTTTTTAAAGTTTCTTGATAACCTTTGATGATCTCAATAACGGGAAAGAGATTTAATTGCATGCATTTAATAAAATCATTTTCATTGACCATTCTAAATGGCTTTAAATCAATAGAACCAACACAATATGCTATACCTTTAATTTCATTAACTTCTGATTTTAATTTTTCAATAAAACCATTTTCTAAAACATCTAAAACTGTATAGTTGCAGTTTAATTGTTCAGATAGAGCCTTAGCTTTATTAGCATCTCTTCCAACTAAATGAATTTCCTTTCCAGAATTTTTTAACTGTTCTGCTAAACTAGAACCTATAGAACCTGTTGCCCCAATAATTAAATATTTTTCTGACATAAAAATTTATATTCGTTATATTTACTTATGAAGTTATTTTTTATACTTGGCAACCAATTATTTCCATTAAAATATATTGATCGTTATAAAAAAGATCATCTTTTTTTCATGTCCGAAGACAGAGGTTTATGCACTTACGAAAAACATCATAAGCAGAAGATTTTATTATTTTTGTCATCAATGAGATCTTATGCTGATGAACTTAATAAAAATAAATACAATCTTAAATATTATAAAATTGAAGATAAAGAATTTAATGATGATTATATAACTAAAGTTAAAAAAACAATTTCCTCCAATAAGATAACAGAAGTTTCAAGTTTTGAAATAGAAGACAAATTATTTGAAAAAAAAATTCAAGATTTTTTAAAAAAAGAAAAAATTATTTGGAATATTATTTCTACTCCTATGTTTTTAAATTCTAGAACAGAATTTAATGATTATCTTAAAAAATCAAAAAAACCTTTTATGGCAAATTTTTATAAAGAGGTTCGCCGAAAATCAGGAATATTAATGGGTGCAGATCAAAATCCAATAGGTGGTAAATGGAGTTTTGATGAGGATAATAGAAATAAAATGCCAAAAGATATTGTGGTACCAAAATTTCCAAATATTTCAGAAACATCTCATACAAAAAAATTAAAACCAATAATTGAAAGAGTATTTAAAAACCACCCTGGTAGTACTAATAATTTTTGGTTTGCTACCAGTTATAATGAAGTGATTAAGCTCACTGATTTTTTTATAAAAAATAAGTTAAATTTATTTGGAGATTACGAAGATGCTGTAGATCAGAGTAATAATATTTTGTTCCATAGTAGTTTAAGTCCTTATATTAACCTGGGTTTGATTACGCCAGAATTACTAATAAAAAAAGTTTTAGAATTTCATAAAAAAGAAAAAATCAGACTTAATTCTCTTGAGGGCTATATTCGTCAAGTGATTGGATGGAGAGAGTTTATGAGAGGAATTTATCAAAATTTTTCAGAAGTAATGGAGAAAAAAAATTTTTTTAATCATAAAAGAAAAATGAAAAAATCTTGGTATGAAGGAACTACCGGATTACCACCATTAGATCATGCCATCCAAAATGCTAAAAACTATGGCTGGTCACATCATATTGAGAGATTGATGATTTTATCAAATATTATGAACTTATGTGAGATTAAACCTGTTGTTGTTTATAAATGGTTTATGGAGATGTTCGTGGATTCATCTGAATGGGTCATGGTGCCTAATGTTTATGGGATGGGATTATTTAGTGATGGCGGAATTTTTGCAACCAAACCTTATATTTGTGGATCGAGTTATTTTATGAAAATGATGGATTTTAAAAAAGGAGACTGGTGTAACACTATGGATGGTTTGTATTGGAGGTTTATTGATAAAAACCGATCTTTTTTCCTAAAAAACCCAAGATTATCAATGATGGTAAGAGTTTTTGATAAAATGAAGTTAGACCGAAAAAAAATGATACTTGCTGAGGCGGAAAAGTTTATAAAAGAACAGACACTTTAAAATGTTAAGAAGTTTATTTATAATATTTTTTTTTCAGCTTCTAGGAGAAGCAATCCAAAAATTTTTTGAAATTAATATTCCTGGGCCTGTCATAGGATTAATACTTTTGTTATTGGTTTTTATTTTTTTTATAAAAAATGCATCACCATTTAGAAAAATAAAAAAAGAAATTTCAGAAACTAGTCATCAAATTATTAAATATTTATCATTACTATTTGTTCCCATTGGAGTTGGAGTGGTTATGCATATCAATTATTTAGGGGATAATTTATTTAAAATTTTAGCGATAATAATTATTGGTACTTTGAGCACTTTAGTTTTTGTTGCTTATGTTATGGAAAAAATAATCAACTTAGAAAAAAATAATGTTAAAAGAAGATAAGCTTTATAAAATTTGGGTATATCTACAGGCAGAACCCTTATTTTGGATTACTTTGACTTTAGGTGCTTATCTGGTTGGTGATTATCTTTACAGAAAATCTAAACTTAATCCTCTTGTTAACCCTGTTGCAATAAGCATTTTAATAGTTTCTTCAGCATTATTGATCTTGGATGTTTCCTATGATCGATATTTTAATGGAGCTAAATTTATTCATTTTATGCTAGGACCAGCAACTGTAGCACTGGCAATACCAATATATGAGAGAAAGAATTTAATTTTAAAAGAAATAAAACCAATAATTTTTTCAATATTTTTAGGAATACCGTTTGCAATATTGGTTACTTTTTATTTAGCAAAATTTTTTAATCTAGATCAAGATATAATACTAACAATGATCCCAAGAAATGTGACTGCTCCTATAGCCATGGGTATTTCAGAATTAATTGGAGGCATACCTTCACTAACAGCAATTATCACAATTATAACAGGAATTATGGGTGCCTCTCTTGGAACATTTGCACTGAATCTATTTAAAATCAAAGATATGAGTGCTCGAGGTTTTGGTTTTGGATTAGCAAGTCATGGTATTGGCACTGCAAGAGCAATGAGTAAAAATAAAACAGCTGGTGTTTTTGCTGCTTTAGCAATGGGTTTGAGTGGCATTGCAACTTCAATATTTGTTTTAATTATTATTAAATTTATTTTTTAGTTAGTGAAAAAAGAAAATCTTCCATCAAAACTTTGTCCAGTTTGCAAAAGGCCTTTTGTTTGGCGAAAAAAATGGAAATTAAATTGGGATAGAGTTAAGTATTGTTCAAAAAAATGTTCTAAAGGAAATTAAATTTTAAAATTATATGAATAACAAAATTTTTGAATGGGCAGGAGTAGTGACTGCAATTTTATATTCATTATTTGTAGCATTAAATATTGGAATAGAATTTTTTGGTTTTTGTTTATTACTTTTATCTGCAATATTAATAGGAATTTGGGCTTATAGAGGAGGGCATAAAGGTATTTTATTGTTACAATTTTTTTATGCAACCGCAGGAATTATTGGAATGATAAGATGGTTTTAATTGAAAGTTGAAATTATTTTTGGAATATAATTTTTAAAATTAAAAAAACCTTTATTGCAATATTGCCAAGAGTTTTGATCGAGTTTTCTGTATAAAAATTTAATATTTTTTTTATTATTTTTATTTATCCAGTCTAAATTTTCACCAACTGTTGGATACAAACAGAAAATTTCTTCATTTATATCTTTAATTTTGTCTATATCGATAATTTCACAATCAATTGATTTTTCGATCAACCTTTGTTTTTGATCTTCTATTAATTGAGATTTAAAATTTAAAACTCTTTTGCTGAGTTTTATAGATCTATTTTTATATTCAACTAATATAATTTTTTTAAATTTTTTATTTACAAAATCAGAGTTTTCAAAGGAAAGATTGTTATCAAAAATTAAAAGATTTTTTTCTTCGAAAGTTTCTGGATTATTAAATTCCTTTTTGACAACAGGATAAGTTTTTTCAGATACTATTGGTAATGCGTTTTCATTTAATTTAATTTTGTTAAATCTGTTATTGGTAAATTTTTTAATATTCCATTCAGTTGCAAGATAATGTTTGCCTTGAGTTTGAATTCCAGCAACCCACCTCCATCCAAGCGTATTCGATGCAGGATCACCATCATAAAGATGTTGCATAAAAAATTCAGCACCTAGTTGCCAAGGTAGATTTAAAGTAAAAATCCAGATACTAGCAAACCACATTCTCGTATGATTGTGTAAATAATTATAATCTTTCAGTTCATTGACCCACTCATTAAAGCATTCAATATTTGTTTTTCCATCAACTGCTTCTAGGTAATTTGTTTTATTTTCAAAGTCTTTTCTAAGATTGGTTAATTCAACCAAATAGTCTGACCAGACATTAGGTCTTAACTCCAACCATCCTTTCCAATACGTTCGCCACAAAACTTCTTGAATAAATTTTTCATTTTTTGAAAAAGAATATTTTTTAAGTGACTTATTAATCACTTCAATTTCATTAATTATTCCATGAGTTAAAAATGGCGATAAACAAGAGGTATTCAGTCTGTTTTGAGGGCCGTAGTCAAAATTTCTTAATTGTGAATATTTAGAAAGGTTATTCTCAATAAAATAATCTAATTTTTTAATAACTTCTGATCTTGAATTTTCAAATATCATAGAACTTTAGTTTAAATTAATTTTAATAATTCTTTCTAATTCGATTGAACTTTGAGCACCTGATACAAAATTTTTTCCTATTTCAAAGTAGGGTACACCATGCACTTGTTTATCATTTGCAAGTTTAATTTTTTCATTAATTATATTAATATTTTCTTCAGTAATAAATTTTTCAAAATTTTCTTTTTTAATAGAACTTTCTTCAGCAATATTAGATAAAATATTTTTATCTCCTATATCTAGTCCATCTATAAAATAAGATTGGTATATTTTTTCTTTTATTAAGTTTTCTAAATTATATTGTTCACTTAAAATAATAAGTAGGTGAGATAATACAGTATTAGGAGTTTTTTTAATTCTATCTAAATTTAAGATAATCCCTGATTCTTTGGCTTTTATTCTCATATTTTCATACATGGGAGCAGCATTAATTTTACCACCAAATTTAATTTCTAAATATTTTTCTCTTAAAATACCTTCTGGTGGCATATCTGGATTTAATTGGAAAGGTATATGCTTAATATTGAATTTAATTTTTGGAAATTTTTTTAAAGCATTATTAAGATTTCTGTGACCTATAAAACACCAGCCACAAATAGTGTCAGCAAAAAAATTTATATTCATTAATTATGAACGTAATTTTTTTTTATGATAATTTATAAATCTTTCAACGTTTGATTTATTAAATGTTTTATTTTCTTCAAATGAAACTTTTTTCATAGAGTATGCAGAACTGTTAGTTTGACGAGATTCGATTATGACATTGCCCTTATAAAGTTTAAGTTTTACTGATCCATTAACTTTATTTCTTTTGAGGTCTACAATTTTTTGGAGTTTAAATCTTTCTTTTGAATACCAATAACCATTATAAATTAATTCTGCATATCTTGACATTATTTGATCTTTTTTATGCATTGTTTCTTTATCTAAGGTCACAGACTCAATTGCTCTATGTGCATGAAGCAGCAAAGTTCCTCCTGGTGTTTCATAAACCCCTCGAGATTTTATACCTATAAATCTATTTTCAACTAAATCGACTCTGCCTATTCCATTTTTTCCAGCTACTTGATTGAGTTTTTCTAGTAATTTTGAAGGACTTAACTTTTTACCATTAATACCAATCGGATCACTATTTTTAAAATTGATTGTCACATAAGATGGTTTGTTTGGCGCTTTTTCAGGAGAGATTGTTCGTTGAAAAATAAATTCTGGAGCTGAATTTTTAGGATCCTCTAGAACTTTTCCTTCAGTTGAGGTATGAAATAAATTGTCATCTACAGAAAAAGGAGGCGCTCCTTTTTTATCCTTAGGAATTGTAATATTATGTTTTTTTGCATAATTAATTAAATCAGTTCTAGATCTTAGTTTCCATATTCTCCAGGGAGCTATTACTTTAATTTCTGGTCCAAAATAATGATATCCTAGTTCAAATCTTACTTGATCATTTCCTTTTCCAGTTGCTCCATGAGAGACTGCATAAGCTTTAAATTTTTTAGCAACTCTGATTTGATCTTTAGCAATTAATGGTCTTGCTATTGAGGTACCCAATAAATAAACCCCTTCGTAAATGGCATGCCCTCTTATCATTGGGTAAACATAGTCTTTTACAAATACATCTTTTAAATCTTTAATAATTATATTTTTTACACCAAATTTTTTTGCGTTAGTGATGATTTTGTTTTTATCAATTTCTTGACCTACATCTGCAGTATAACAAATTACTTCAGCATTATAGTTTTCTTGAAGCCATTTTAAAATAATCGAAGTATCCAAACCTCCAGAATAAGCTAAGACAATCTTTTTTTTTGATTTCATTTAATTAACTACAAGCAGTTTTTGCAGCGTTATAAGCTTTAGTAAATCCTAAAAGAGAATAGTGATCAATAGTTTGTGAACCTTCTTTGTTATATCCTGTGACCATAATTCTTGATCCTTTTTTCATTGTATTAACCATTTTATCTTCGATTTTATTATCTGCGATCCAGGCAAAACCTTGGCTTTTAACATCAAATTTAAAATTATCTTTACCAGAAGCTGCGGTTACAGAATTATTATTGTTAAATTCATAGCCTGCAGTAATACTTATTTCATTGTTGATATTTTCGTTTGGTCGAAAGGTTACAAATAATCTTGCATCTCTTGGATTTGATTTTGGAGCTTGAAGCACAGGTGAAGATTGTGCAAAACATACATTTCCAGACTCATCAACTAATACCATTGTTTCCCAATCTTTAAATTTTCCAATTTTTTTAATCTCTTCTGCTGAACTGATACTGGTTATATTAAATAAAATTATAATTATTAAGATAATTGTCTTGTTAATTATGGACATGGATTTGGATAAATTTTTTGTACTTCATTAATTTCTTTAACTACATCTTCAGTCAAATTAATATTTACACTTTCTATGTTTGTTTGCAACTGCTCCATAGTTGTTGCACCAATTATGACTGTTGTCATAAACGGTTGGATCTCACAAAATTTAAGAGACATTTGTGCAAAATTTAAATTATATTTTTTAGATATCTCATAGTAAGCATCCACAGCTTTAGTGGTGTTTGGCTTATTATATCTTGTCCAAAAGTCACCATCTCTTTCAATCCTGGAGTTTTTTGGTAGTTGGTTATTTCTATATTTGCCACTTAGGTAACCACTTGCAAGTGGTGAATAAGCCAAAAGTCCAATATCATCTCTAATTGAAATTTCTGCAAGTCCAACTTCGTACGTTCTATTTAATAAACTATAAGGATTTTGAACTGACATCATTCTTGGTAATCCTTTTTCTTTAGAAAGTTCTAAAAATTTAGAAACTCCCCATGGAGTTTCATTAGACAAACCTATTTCTCTAATTTTTCCTTCTTTGATAAATTTTTGAAGATTACCCAAAACATCTTCAAATTTATTCCATTCATTTTCGTCTTTATGTTCATATCCAAGTCGACCAAACATATTAGTGTTTCTTTCTGGCCAATGTAATTGATACAAATCTATATAATCTGTTTGTAATCTTTTCAGACTATCGTTGATGGCTTGAGTTAATTTTTCTATTCCATAATTATTGCCACCACCTCTAAGATAAGCTCTCATTGGGCCAGCAACTTTTGATGCCAAAATTACTTTGTCTCTTTTTTTATTTTGTTTAAACCAATTGCCGATGATGATTTCTGTATGACCATAAGTTTCAGCTTTGGGTGGAACAGAATATAATTCTGCGGTATCCCAAAAATTTACCCCTTGATCTAATGCATAATCCATTTGTTGAAATGCTTCTTCCTGAGTATTTTGTTCTCCCCAAGTCATGGTTCCGAGACAAATAGTGCTTACATCTATGTCTGTATTACCTAGTTTTTTATAATTCATGTATTTTTATGATTAATTGGTATTTATCTTTTAAGGCATCTTGAATAATTAGTAAAAGACTATTATATATTTTCTCATGGAACTAAATAGAAACAACATTTTAAATAAAGTTAAAGAAGCTCAACAATCAACAATCGTAATGGATGAAGGCTTAAGAGCCTACATGCTTAAAGTCTATAATTTTATGGCTTCAGGCATTTTACTAACTGGATTAGTATCATTATTATTTTTTAAACTGTCTGTAGTGACAGATGCAAATGGATCTATCGTTGCCCTAACAAGTGTTGGGAATACAATTTTTCTATCAGGATTTAAATGGGTTGTAATGTTGGCGCCTTTGGGTGTTGTGTTTTATATGAGTGCCAGAATGGGCAGAATGAGCGTTTCATCTGCACAAACAACGTTCTGGGTATTTGCTGCTTTAATGGGATTATCATTATCTTCAATTTTCTTAGCATATACTGGAGCAAGTATCTCTAGAGTTTTCTTTATCACTTCAATCACTTTTGGCTCTATGAGCTTATATGGCTATACTACCAAAAGAGATTTAACAAAATTTGGTTCATTTTTAATGATGGGCTTGATTGGAATCATCATAGCATCATTAGTTAATTTATTTATGAAATCTTCAATGATGGACTTTGTGATTTCGATTTTAGGAGTACTAATTTTTGTTGGACTAACAGCATATGATACCCAAAAAATTAAAAATATGTATGTTTCTAGTGATAGTGGAGAGATGATGGGCAAAAAGGCGGTTATGGGAGCTCTAACTCTTTACTTAGACTTCATTAATTTATTCATAATGCTACTTAGACTATTTGGTCAAAGAAGATAATTAAAATTATAATAACCCAACTGAACAAAGTTAAAATTTAATTTAGTTGTTTATAATTTTTTCCAGTTTGTATTTTTTAAGAGCAGTTTAAGATCAAAAGAGTTTTTTAGAATTTTACCAGTAGTATCTGTTATTAAATATTTAAGATTTTTGTTTTTGGGTTTAAAGTTTTTGCAAATTTTATACAAGGCATTTTCTGCTGCATTTCTAAAAACACTAAAGCTAACCTGTTTACTTGATATGCTTAAACCATAATCTTTCCAAGAACCTTCAGATACCATTTTTGCATATAAATCTAGAATAACTTGCAGCTCTTCTTTTTCGAAAAAATGCTTTTCTTCTATTTGTTTATTAGTGTTATTGACTACTAGTTTTAAATTATTACGCATCAATTTTATGTTTATTTATCATTGGAATTTGAAAGCCTGTAAAAACTATTGTTATTGGCAACATTCCCCATACTTTAAAATTTACCCAAAACTCTTCAGTTTGTGTTCTCCAAATAAATTCATTTAACAATGCAAGACCGAAGAAAAAAAACATCCATCTCCTATTTAAAATTTCCCAACCTATATCTGTTAAAGGAATAGATTTACCCATTATTTTTTTAAGAATAGGCTCATTTGTAAAATATTTTCCAAATAAAAGTACCAAAGCAAATATTATATTGATGATAGTGGGTTTTACATAAATAAATATGGGGTCATTAAAGTAAATTGTAAGTCCACCAAAAAATGTAATTAAAATTCCACTTAAAAGAGGCATCGGAGGTATTTTTTTTTCAAAAAACCAAACAACTGCTAATGCAATTAAAGTTGCAACTATCAGTGGAGGAATTGCGACTGCTAAATTCTTATCATTATTGTAATAGTAGAAAAAAAAAATTGCTAATGGACCAAAATCTGTAACAAATTTTAAAAAAGATTTATTCACTAAAAGATATTAACATATTAACTACAACACAAAACACTATTATTTTTGTTATTGATTTTAAATTTAAAATCCCCATACTAAGAGTATGGCAATTCAAAAAGCTAAGTTCTCAATAGGTGATATTGTTAAACATAAACACTTTGAATTTAGAGGTGTAATTTATGATGTTGATTTTGAGTTTAATAATTCTGAAGAATGGTATCAATCAATACCAAAAAATGTAAGACCTAGAAAAGATCAGCCATTTTATCATTTATTAGCAGAAAATGATGAGATTACGTATGAAGCTTATGTGTCTGAGCAAAATCTTTTAATGGATGACTCTGATGAGCCAATTAAACACCCATTAATTGAAGAAATTTTTTCAGGCAAAAAAGGCTCTAGTTATTTCAAGCAATCAAATTAGGACTTCCTTTTTTTTAACACAATTTACTCAAAACTTGGACATATCGTTTAGGTAAATATTTATTATTATCTGATCAAGAGTGTTAAAAAGTTTACCCCATTTAATTATTATCTCCCTCTACATTCTTGATCAGAAATATGTTTCAAAATAAAAATCTCTAGATTAAAAAACATCTATAAAATTATGTTTAAATATTTTGAACCAAATAAAATTTTTTCAATTACTTCTAAAGCACCAAAATATGTTTTGGTTATATTTATATTAGTAATATCTATAGGTTTAACTGAAGCATTAATTTTATCTCCAGAAGATTATAAACAAAGCCATGCAGTAAGAATAATGTATGTGCATGTTCCGTCTGCCTGGATTTGTCTAGGAATTTTTGCAGCAATTACTTTTTTATCTGTAATAGGATTTATTTTTAAAAATACACATTTTTTTTTAATCGCAAAAAGCTTAGCACCATCAGGATTTGTTTTTAATATTATTGCATTAGTAACAGGTTCAATTTGGGGCAAACCTACTTGGGGTACGTGGTGGGCATGGGATGCAAGAATTACTTCGATGTTAATTTTGGCTTTATTTTATGGAATGTATTTATTGTCGTGGAGAATTTATGAAAATAAAGATCAAGTTTATAAAATTACAACTATCATCACTATTTTAGGTATAATTAATTTACCGATCATAAAATACTCTGTAGACTGGTGGAACACACTTCATCAACCAGCATCTATTAATATTCTAGAAAAATCTGCAATCCATAGTTCAATGTTGTTCCCTTTACTGATTATGACTGCGGCATTTGCCCTATTTTCGTTGCTTATTTTTTTAATGAAATATAATACAGAACTGATAAAAATTAAAAATAAAGGTTTAGATAGACTATGATAAATGAAATATTATACATGAATGGCTTCGGAATTTACGTTTGGTCAGCTTTTAGCTTTACGTTATTAAGTTTTACTTCTCTTTATGTAATTACAAAAATTCAGTTCGTTAAAGAGCAAAGAAAATTTGTTACTAAGTTTGGTACTTTAAGCTCTGAGAAAGCAACTTCTGCTAAATTACAAAATATTAACAAAGACATTTTATCAAACGCTAGCAAAATTTAATCTTTAAACCATGTATGGTAAAAAGGTTAAATTAAGATTTTTTTTTGTAATACTAATTTTATTAACATTAATTTTAAGTGTTTTTTTAATCTTAAAATCTCTTGAAGAAAATGTAGTTTATTTTCAATCTCCATCTGAGATCAAAGAATTAACGGAAATCGGAAATAAGAAAATTAGAGTAGGTGGGATGGTTAAAAAAGACTCCATCGTAATTAATTCAAATGAAATAAATTTCATTATTACAGACTTTAAGAATGAATTAAATGTTACTTATTCTGGTTCAATCCCTAATCTATTTGCAGAAGAAAAAGGTGTTGTAGCTGAGGGGTATATCAAGGATAGAAGTTTTTTTATCGCTTCTAAAATTTTAGCAAAACATGATGAAAATTATATGCCGCCTGAAGTTAAGAAAGCATTAGGGGAGAAATAATTTGTTACCAAGTGTTATAGGTTATTATTCACTTATACTGGGATTGATTTGTGCATTTGTAATTATATTTTTTTCAATAAAAAATTTTAATCAAGTATTAAAATTAGACCCAAAAATTTTATCTTTCTCTTTTCTTCAATTAATGTTTGTAGCGATAAGTTTTTTTGGATTAGTTTTTTCTTTCGTAATCTCAGATTTTAGTAATGAAACCGTTTTTAATAATTCTCATACTGCAAAACCTCTTTTTTATAAAATTTCAGGAACATGGGGAAATCACGAGGGAAGCTTATTATTATGGCTATTGGTTTTAACCTTATTTATTTTTTTATTTTTATTAAGGACAAAAAATCATTCTAAACAATACAGAATTTTAACATTATTGTTTCAACAGATTATAATTATTGGTTTTTTTATTTTTTTATTAAAAACGTCAAATCCTTTTAATTATATTTACCCTGTGCCAAATGAAGGTCTAGGATTAAATCCTATTTTACAAGATCCAGCCTTAGCAATACATCCACCAATTTTGTATTTAGGTTATGTAGGCACTTCAATTATTTTCTCAGCAGCTTTATCGGCTACAGTACTTAATTATATTTCTAAAAAATGGGCATCTCATATTAAGAAGTGGGTATTAACTTCATGGGTATTTTTAACTCTTGGAATTTTACTGGGATCAATTTGGGCCTACTATGAGTTAGGCTGGGGAGGTTTTTGGTTTTGGGATCCTGTTGAAAATGTTTCTTTAATGCCATGGTTTGCATTAACTACTCTTTTGCATTGTATTTTAGTGTTGGAGAGAAGATTAATTTTAACTTCATGGGTTGTAGTTTTATCAATTGCAACTTTTACCCTAAGCATGTGTGGAACATTCTTAGTTAGATCAGGCATATTAAATTCAGTACACACATTTGCAAATGATCCTGAAAGAGGCATTTTTATTTTGGTTTTTTTATTCTCTTTAATATTCCTTTCTATATTTATTTTTATTTTTTTTCATAAGCCTGAAAACAAAAGCCAAATCAATTTTTCATGGTTAAGTAAAGAAGCATCTATTTTATTTAATAATTGGTTGATGATGTATTTTCTTTCTGTTGTATTAATTGGAACAGTTTACCCAATTTTTTTAGATGTTATTTCTTCAGAACAAATATCCGTAGGTCCACCGTTTTATCATCGTTTAATAATACCTTTTTTAATACCTTTTTTATTAATCATGGCTATTGGGCCTAAATTAAGTTGGATGAGTGGTAGTTTTAAACAAAATCTGAATTTGATTATATTTTTAGTAATCTCGTTTGTTTTAGCAGGATTTATAGTTTTAAATTTGAATGTTGAATTTTTAATTAATACAATTCTTATTGGTAGCAGTTTATATTTATTTTTTTTAACTTTATCTGATTTATTTAAACATAAGTTAATTAATATTTCTCAAAATATTTCTCATTTTGGCTTTAGTATTTTAATTTTAAGTATTTTGCTGAACAATATTTTTTCTTCAGAAATTATTACTAACTTGAAGATTGGAGAGGTTTATAAAGAAGATAAAATAGAAATAAGTTTTGAAAAAATAGAACAACAAAAAGAGAAAAACTTTAATTCAATTATTGGAACTTTTAATATTTCTGACAAAGAAAATAAAATTATAATTCTTAAACCTCAGCTAAGAATTTTTAATCAACCAAATATAATTACAAGTGAGGCAGATATTAAAACGACTTTATTTTCTGACAAATTTATAGTTATGAATGTAGTTCAAAATCAAGATTACTTTAATATTAGATATCAAATTAAACCCTTTATGATCTGGATATGGATTTCAGTAATAGTAATTGCTTTAGGTGGCATAGTTAGTTTTTATAGAAAAATATGAAAAATAAATTTTCAATTTTATTAGTAATATTTTTTATTTTTGTTTTTATTGTTTTTTATAAAGG
>JAYPCR010000017.1:0-13956 GCA_038124805.1 Candidatus Pelagibacteraceae bacterium | reverse complement strand
GAAGATATTTGTAAAATCAAAGATAGTTATACTGGCCAATTTTTAAAGCCATTATTAGTGTAAAATAAAAAAACTTATAATTAATTAAAATTAGTGTATATAGTAGAAGAATCATGAGCAATTTACTTTCATCTTTATCTAAAACAATTCATGCTTCATTAGCATTAGCTATCATCCTTTTTGTTGGACTATATTTACAAAATGATGGTTTTGTTTTTGATAGATATTTTTGGAGTTGGGCTGCAAGATACACTCACGTTATTGTTGGTATTATGTGGATTGGATTACTTTGGTATTTTAATTTTGTACAAATCCCGAATATGGCAAAAATTCCTGATGAACAAAAACCTGCTATTGGTAAAGTGATAGCTCCTGCTGCACTATTCTATTTTAGATGGGCAGCTTTTTTTACAATATTGTCTGGTTTAATTTTAGCATGGCTAAATGGATACCTTCATGATGCAATGACTTTGAGCATTGGTTCTGGAATTCCAAAACATACTGCTATAGGAATTGGAATGTGGTTAGGTATAATCATGGCTTTCAATGTTTGGTTTGTAATATGGCCAAATCAAAAAAGAGCTTTAGGTATTGTTGCTTGTGAGCCTGATGTTAAAGCAAAATCTGCTAAAACTGCAATGTTGTTTTCTAGAACTAACACATTGTTATCACTGCCAATGTTATTAGCAATGGTTTCAGCTCAAAACTTATATTAGTATTAATCTTTAGTTTCTTCTCTTAAAACTGCTTTTTGGGTGACATTCAATTTTACTAAAATTGTATTAGCAATGTAAATTGAAGAATAAGTACCAAAAACTACACCAAGTATCATTGCAAATGAAAAACCTCTTAGTATTTCTCCTCCAAAAAAATAAATCGCTAAGAGTGCTAATAAAGTTGTAATAGATGTTAGCAAAGTTCTAGATAAAGTTTCGTTAATTGAAATATTAGATAATTCATAAATTTTAATATCTGAATATTTACGTAAATTTTCTCTTAATCGATCAAAAATAACAACAGTATCATTCATTGAATATCCAACTATTGTGAGTACCGCTGCAATTATTGATAAATTAATTTCTAAACTTAACAAAGAAAACATACCTAGGGTAACTATAACATCATGAAATAAAGCAACGATTGCGCCTAAACTAAATTGCCACTCAAATCGTATCCAAATGTAAATAAGCATTACAGCTAGCGATAGAGATATAGCAATAATACCAGATCTTAATAATTCACTACTAACTTTAGGACCTACGTTTTCAACTCTTCTAAAATTGAAATTATTCCCAAAACTATTTTCAAAATTATTTTTTATACTTTCAATAACATTATTTTTTTCATCATTAATTTCAAATTTGATTAGATAATCTTGATCATTGCCAAATTTTTTAACCGAAACATCGCCAAGGTTCATTTGGCTTAAAGAATCTCGCAATGAACTTACATTAATTTTACTGTCAGTTGATCTAAGTTCAATTAAAGTACCACCTTTAAAATCAATTCCATAATTTAAACCTTTAAACATTAATAATCCTATTGATAGGATGATTAATAAAAATGAAATTATACTAAAGTGATTATAATATTTGTTAAAAGGTATCATTTATATAAGTCCTACTTTATCTTTATTTTTAACCACATATAAACCCGTTAGAAGTCTTGCAATAAAGTAAACGGAAAATAGCGTTGTAAAAATTCCTACTCCTAAAGTTATTGAAAATCCTTTAACTGGACCTGAGCCCATAAAAAATAAAATAATAGCAGCTAATAAGGTTGTTATATTAGCATCAAGAATTGCTGTTCTAGATTTGACATATCCACTATCGAACGCAATAATATTGTTTTTTTCTTCTTTAATTTCCTCTTTAATTCTCTCAAATATAAGAACATTAGCATCAACAGCCATTCCAACTGTAAGAATAATACCTGCAATACCAGGAAGTGTTAATGTTGCTTCAAAGATTGTTAAAACACCCATTAGTAAAAAAAGGTTTGCAATCAAAGTTATGTTAGTAATCAAACCAAAAATTTTGTATTTCACAAACATAAAAATAATCACTAAACAGAAACCTATAACTAAAGCTATTAATCCAGCATCTATAGAGTCTTGACCTAAATCGGGTCCAACAGTTCTCTCTTCAATTATATTTAAAGGTGCTGGTAGTGCACCAGATCTAAGCAATAATGCTAAATCTGTTGCTGATTGAAATGTAAAACCACCACTGATCTGGCCCGATCCTGATACAATTGCATCTCTAATTACAGGCGCACTTATAATTTTTCCATCTAAAACTATAGCCAATTGTTTACCTATACCGGTCGAAGTAGCTTTGCCAAATCTTTTAGCACCTACTCTATCTAAAGAAAATGAAACAACAGTTTCATTGTTTTGAGTATCCATTCTTGGTTGTGCATCGAGCAAATTATCACCACTTAAAATTATACGCTTACTGACCAAAGCTTCTTCAGTTCCATCTTCGTAGCTAAGTTTTTCTACGCCAAAGTTATCTTCATCATCATTTTGAGTAACAAATCTAAACGTTAAATTAGCTGTTTTACCTAACAAAGATTTAATTCTCATCGGGTCATCTAATCCAGGTAGTTCAACTAAAATTCTATTATTTCCTCTTTTAAGGATATTTGGTTCATTAGTACCTATTTCATCAATTCTTCTTCTTACAATCTCTATAGCCTGATCCTGAGATGAAGTATTAAGATTAACCAAACCTTGTTTTGAAAAAGAAACTTGAAATTTACCAGAGTCTTCTAATACGTCCATTTGATGAGATTTAAATCTTGGATAATATGGATTAATTTCACTATTTTCGTCTAAGAAAGAAGCTAACACACTTTCAATATCAACTATTTCAACTTCAAATAAGATAGATTCGTTCGATAATTTTAAATTATTTAACTTTATATTTTTGTCTTTAAAATAATTTCTTATTATTGAAGTTAAATTTTGAAGTTTTTGTTCAATTACAGGTTTGTTATCAATTTCTAATAATAAATACGAACCTCCCTGAAGATCTAAACCTAAATTAATCTTTTTTTTAAAAAAACTATCTTCAGACTTAAACAAATTAGAAGAAGCAATAAAAATAAATATTAATGTAAATATAGAAACTAAAAAAATTCTAATTTTAGAAAAATATAACACTTAAGAAAAAATTATTTTTTTGCTTCTGGAGTATTTAATAGACCCTGTATTCCTGTTGCCTTAACAATTTCAACTTTTACATTTTCAGCAATTTGAACTTCAACTGTGTCATTATCAATAACTCGCTCAACAACACCAGTGATACCACCAGATGTGATAACTTTATCTCCTCTTTTTAATCCCTCAACCATAGCCTTATGTTCCTTAACTTTTTTTTGTTGTGGTCTTATTAAGAAAAAATAGAAAATAACAAAAATTAATATTAATGGTATAAATTGACCTATTCCTGAACTGTCCATAATACTCCTTATTTTTAAAAAGAATTCTTATACTATCTATTAATCTAAAACAACTTTAATTAGCTGTAATTTTTTCGATATTATTCATGTAGGGTCTTAATTTATTTGGGACAACTACTGAGCCATCTTGTAATTGATAATTTTCTAAAATAGCAATTAAAGTTCTCCCTACAGCTAAACCACTTCCATTTAAGGTTCCAACAAACATAGTTTCATTATTTTTTTTATATCTAGATTTCATTCTATTAGATTGAAATGTTGAACATGATGAGCATGAAGATATTTCTCTATATTTGTTTTCTGAAGGTAGCCATACTTCAATATCATAAGTTTTTTCAGCACTAAAACCCATATCGCCAGAGCAAAGTATAACTTTTCGATAAGGTAATTCTAGTTGGTCCAATATGTTAGTAGCACAATTTGTCATTCTTTCTAATTCATTCATGCATTGATCATTTTCAACAATACTAACCATTTCAACTTTATAAAATTGGTGTTGTCTAATCATTCCCTTTGTATCTTTACCATAACTGCCAGCTTCCTTTCTAAAGCATGGCGTAGAAGCTACTAATCGCATTGGTAAATTTTTTTGATCGATTATTTGGTTTTTAACTATATTAGTTAATATTACTTCAGCCGTAGGAATTAAAAATTTTCTTTCAGATCCATCGTCTAGTTTTATTTCAAATTGATCATTTTCAAATTTAGGTAATTGACCAGTGCCAAACATAGTATTCTCAGAAGCCATTAAAGGAGGAGATATTTCTTTATATCCATTTTGATTTACATGAGTGTCTAGCATAAAATTTGAAATAGCTCTTTCCAATAAGGCTAGCTTGTCATTAACAAAAACAAATCTTGAGCCTGTAGTTTTAGTGGCTAAGTCAAAATCAAGCATGCCAAGTTTTTCACCAATCTCATAATGAGACTTAGGTTTAAAACTAAAGTTTGGTATTTTTCCAGATTTAAGCACTTCAACATTGTCATTTTCATCTTTTCCAATCGGAACATCTTCATGAGGTATATTTGGAATATTTGATAAAATATTATCTAGCTCTTTTTTTATCGAATTTTGTTCTTCTGCAAATTTATCAATTTCTTTTGAAATTTCTTTTGATCTTGTAAATAAACTTTGATCCTTTGATTTAGAAATCTCTTTTTTTTCTTTTTCTAAATTTTCTCTTTTTTGAATTAGATCTCTATTTTTTTCATCTAAATCCTTTATTTTGTTAATATCAACAGACAAATGTCTCTTTTCTAGAGATTTAACAAAATTCTCATAATTTTTTCTTATGTCTTTAATATTATGCATCAGAGTCTTTTAAATGTTTTTTTTCAATTAAATTTACAGAAAATATAGATAATTCATATAATATTAATAATGGAATTGCCAAACCAATTTGAGTGATAGGATCAGGAGGAGTTAAAATAGCGGCAGCCGCAAAAATAATCACAACAACATATTTTCTTCTTTTTTTTAAAAATTCTGCATCAACAATCCCTACTCTTGCTAATAAACTTAAAACAACAGGTAATTGAAAACTTATTCCAAAAGCAAAAATTAATTTCATTACTAATGACAAGTATTCATTAACTTTAGCTTCTAATTGAATTGGTAAATTTGTTGAAACGCCTGAACTTTCAAATGATAAAAAAAACTTGATAGCAAGAGGCATTATTAAATAATAAACTAACATACCTCCTAAAAGAAAAAGAATTGGCGTTAAAATAAGATATGGCAAAATTGCTGTTTTCTCATGTTTGTATAAACCAGGAGCAATAAATTTCCATATTTGCATCAATATATATGGGCAAGTGACAAAGAATGCCGCAAAAAACGAAACCTTTAAATATGTTAAAAAAGTTTCTTGAAGCGCCGTAAAGATTAATCTTCTTTCAACACCATCATCTTTTACTGCTTTAGCATATGGTTCAACTAAAAAACCATACAAGTGTTCAGAAAAAAAATAACAGCCAATAAAAAAAATAACTAAAAATATGAAGCTATGAATTAATCTTTTTCTTAATTCTGCTAAATGGCTAATAAAACCTGTATCGTTATCTTCATTGCTCATCTTTGTTTTCTTTTGGGTTTTTATTTTTATTTTCTAAAGATTCATGATCTTCAATTGAAATGTTAGCGACATCATTTTGAATATTATTAATATATCTTTTTGTAGTTCCTATCCACGAACCAACTTTTTTTAACATTATTGGAAAATCTTTTGGTCCTAAAACAACAATAGCAACCGCAACTACAATTAAAATCTCAAACCAACCAATAGTAGGCATGTGATTTAATCTTTATTGTTAGAGTCTTGTTTTTCTTCGGAAATATTTTTAGGCTCTGGTTCATCAGTAATATCTGACGCCATACCTTTTTTGAAACTTTTTATACCTTTGGCCACATCACCCATAAGGCTAGATATTTTGCCTCTACCAAAAAGTAAAACAACTAATATTACTACTATCGCAATTTGCCAAATTCCTATGCTCATAAAAATCTTATAACCTTTTTAAATTGATTTTAAAAGTGACTTTTTAATCTTTATCTTCGGTATCAAGGGTACTATTCAACATTTCATCTATATTTGAATATATATCCTCTTTTTTTTCTTCTTGTTTTTCTTTAAAGAATTTCCCTGTACCAAAGATAGCATTGTCTACACTAGAACTGTCAATCAAACCTGCCGCTCCTAACTCATCAACTGTAGGTAAATCAGATAATTTTTGTAAATTAAAATGGCTTAGAAAGTCATCTGTTGTAACATATTGAATTGGTTTGCCAGGCACATCTTTCCTACCTCCTGGCTTGACCCAGTTTAATTCCATAAGGATATCAAGTGTATTAGTACCAAAGGCAACACCTCTTATCTCCTCAATTTCTGCTCTTGTAACCGGTTGGTGATAAACAATGATAGCTAAAGTCTCAACAGCTGCTCTAGAGAGTTTTTTCTCAACCGTTTTTTCCTGAGACATAAGATTTGATAAATTTGGAGATGTTCTGAACGACCATTTATTTGAAATACAGACAAGATTAATGCCCCTGTTACTATATTCTTTTTGTAATTTTTCTAATGTTTTTAAAGTATCAGTCTTTTTTGAAAGTTTACTATCTATGGTATCAATATCCAGTGGTTCTGCTGCAGCAAAAATAATTGCTTCAATTTCTCTTTCTGCATCCGTTAACTTAGATGGAAAGTTTACAACATTGTCTTTAGTTAAAATATTTTTTTTATTCATTTATTTTCTTTTATATAAATATCATCAAATAAATTATCTTGTTTAATTGTCAAATTTCCTTCCTTAACTAGCTCAAGCGAGCCTGCGAAAATTCCGGCTTTACCTGTTTTTTTAAATCTCTTGCCACTTTTAAATGTATTTGGAATTAAATCATCTAATTTTTTCCAATCTAATAATTTACCGAAAAACTCTTTAATAGTTTTAATACCATCTTCAGTTGTAAAAACTGGAAGTTTAGGAATATTCATTTTGTGAAAATCTTTAGTCATAACAATTGATGAATAAGATTTTAATAATTCAAATAAAGTAAGATTATACTCTGTACTGTAAATTGATCTTATATTTCCTTTCATACCTCTAGATCTAATTTCTCTACCAAGTCTTTTTCTTTTTAACATTTGCTCAGATAGTAACCGAATTAATTCTAATTTTTTTAATTGCAATTTAAGTTTTTCTGCTACCTCAAAAACTTTAAATTCTTCTTCTGGTGTTCCAGGTAATAACAATTTAGATTTTAAATAAGCAAGCCATGTAGCCATTAACAAATATTCTGAAGCTAGTTCTAAATTTAGCTCTTTTTCTTTTGTAATAAACTCATGAAATTGGTCTGCTAATTTAGTAATTGAAATATCTTCTAAATTTACCTTTTGAGCTTTTGCAAGATCCAATAAAACATCAAGTGGTCCATTAAAATTTTCAATTTCAACATTAAATAATATAGAATCACTATCAGACATAAGTAATACTAACTTAAAATCTTATAAAATTCTGATGTTTTTTTTATAATAAACTTATCAATGAAAGGTGAGTTTTCAGCGACTTGTTTCATTTCATTCATATTGCCATTGCAATGAAGTGCCAAATTACATCCAGCTTCAAAAGCTTTTAAAGTGTTTATTTTGATAGAGTTTTTTAAACTTTTCATCGAAAGATCATCTGAAATTAAAATATTTTTAAAACCAATTTTGTTTCTAATTAAATTAATGATTTCTTTAGAATGAGTGACTGTATTTTTGTTGTCAATTTTTTTGTAGACAACGTGAGCAGTCATTGCAAAAAAAGCTTTTTTGTTTTTAAAAGTATAGAAATCTTTTTTTTCTAAATATTTGATAGGTTTATTTATTATTGGAGTAAATTTATGACTATCTGTCTTAGCTAAACCATGTCCTGGTACATGTTTAATTACAGTCCCAATAGAGTTTTTGTGAAATAATTTAATACAAATATCACCTATTAATGACACTATCTTTGGATTTTTAGAAAAAGATCTGTCACCAATTATATTTGATGCGCCCTTATATTTTAAATCTAACACAGGCAACGTGTTTATATTGGCACCAATAAGTTTTAATAATTCAGAAGTTTTGTCTACAAATAATTGATAATAGATATTAAATTTTTTTCTATCTTTTGAATACAAATTTCCAAAAAATTCTGATGTTAAATTATCAAATGATATTAATTTTTTTAATCTATTAACACGACCTCCTTCTTGATCTATTAAAATAGGATATTTTTTATCATTAAATATTTTTCTTATTTGATCGGTAAGTCTTTTAGTTTGGTTTAAGTCTTTAATATTTCTTGCAAAAAGAATAATGCCCCATGGATTATGTTTTTTTAAAAAATTAATTTCGTTAATACTTAAAGTAAAAGATTTAATTCCACATATAAAAGCTTTACGGTTAACCATTATTATCTAAAAGTTTCCAAAAATTATATTTTTTCTTTTTTTTATTTTGATTTTGCTGAACATATTCAACAATATTATCGGTATCATCTTCAAGTGTAGGCAAATTGTTTGTATAATTTAATATTTTATCATTTATTGATTTAAGAGAACGGTAAGAATTTTTTTTATTCTCATCAGAAAAATAATATTTTGCTGACATAAATAAAAATAAAAAAATGACAATGATAAATATTAAATATTTAATTTCTTTTAACATTACATTTTTTCAGGAGTATCAACACCTACAATATTCATCCCTGATTTTATAATTTCAGCAATGGTTTTTAAAAAAACTAAATTTTTGTCAGAAATTTTTTTATCTTCATTAATAAATCTCTTAGAAGGATTATCTTTACCTAAATTCCAATATGAGTGAAATTCCGAAGAAAGTTCATAAAGATAAACAGGTAATCTATGAGGTTCAAGTTTATCACTGGCAGCTTCAATACATTTAGGCCATTCAGCTATTTTTTTTAAAATATTAATTTCATCCGGTTCATACTCAAAGTCAAAATTTTTGATATTAAGATCAGATTTAATGTCTTTGTTTAAGTGGCGAAAGACGGAAGATATTCTAGCATATGCATACTGCACGTAATAAAGAGGATTATCTTTTGATTTTTCTTTAACTTTGTCAAAATCAAAATCTAATTCAACATCACTACTTCTATTTAACATAATAAATCGAGTAGCATCTTTTCCTACTTCGTTAATTAAATCATCAACAGTAATATAATCACCTTTTCTTTTAGACATTTTAAAAGGTTCATTATTTTTAATTAGTTTAACAAGTTGACTAACTTTACAAATCAATTTATTTTTTTTTCCTGATAAAGCATCGACAGATGATGTAATTCTTTTTATATATCCAGCATGATCAGCACCTAAAATATTAATTAAATAATCAAAATTCCGATCAATCTTATTTTTATGATAAGCAACATCGCTTGCAAAATAAGTCCAGGAGCCATCTGATTTTTGAAGTGCTCGATCTTTATCATCACCAAAATCAGTCGATTTGAATAATAATTGCTCTCTTTCAACCCAATTAGCATTATCCTCTCCAGCAGGAGCTTTTATTTTACCCTTATAAATAAAATTATTCTTTTCTAGAAACTGTATAACTTTATCTACTTCGTTTTGTGATACTAACTTCTTTTCACTAATAAAATTATCATGAATGATTCCTAAAGAAGCTAGGTTTTTTTTGATTAATAGCAAAGCTTCATCTATAGATTGTTGCGTCAAGACATCTTTGATTTCATCATAATTATCGTAATTAATATCTAATTTTTTTTGGATAATATTATTTGCAAAATCTATAAGATAATCACCAGGATAAAGATCATCATTATCTGGGAATTCCTCTTTGAATAAAATTTCTCTAATTCTAAAATATACTGATTTTGTAAAATTTATAATTTGATTACCATAATCATTAACATAATATTCTTTAGTTACTTTATGTTTGTTAAATTTTAAAACATTTGAAATTACATCACCCAAAATAGCTCCTCGACAATGACCTACATGTAAAGGTCCAGTAGGATTGGCAGATACAAATTCAATTAAATAGCTGTTTTTATTTTCTTTATTATTAATTCCATATTCGCTGAAATTTTTATTAACTTCTTCTATAAATTTTGACCAAAAAATAGATTTAAATTTGATGTTAATGAAACCGGGTTTTACAGTTGTTATCTCTTCTATGGTTTCATCATCGTTCTTTAGTTTTGAAACAAGTTGATCTGCTATTAATAAAGGAGACTTTTTATTAACTTTAGATAAAAACATTGCAACATTTGTAGAAATATCAGCATTAAATTTTGCTGGTGGAATTTCAACTGTTATACCATCTAAACTTTCTGGTAAAATCATCAAACCAGATTTGTTTAAATTTGTAATTAAATTTTTAATTTTATCTAAATATATATCAAAAATATTCATTTAAGATTTTTATAAAGGTTAATAGCGTATCGATCAGTCATACCAGATATAAAATCAGAAACTGATCTAAATTTATTTCTCTCTAGCTTAGAAGTATTAATAAATTTTTTAGGATTTAACTTGATGATATTAAATAATTTTTTAATAATTTTTTTACCATTATCATTTTTTTTTAAAACTTCTTTATTGTTGTACATATTAAATCTTAGAAATGATTTAATTTCATTTTCAGACTTATGGATTTTATCAGAGAAATTTACAATTGTAGTTTTTGCATTTTTTATATCATTAATAGACTTAATCTTATAATTTTTTAAATTTTTTTTAGTATTATTAATTAAGTCTTTAATCATTAAGTCAATCGAATTTCTGATAATTTGATAAGTAACAATTTTATAATTTCTTTTATTAATAATTTTTTTATATTTTTTATAAATATCCTTAAAAAAATTAATTTCAGTTAATTCTTCAATTTTAAACAAATTAGCATTAATTCCATCTTGAATATCATGATTGTTATAGGCAATATCATCAGATATAGCCGAGATTTGTGCTTCTAAACTAGGATAAGTTCTAAAATTTATCATTTTTTTAAAATTATTTACTCCAATTAATCTTTCTATTAACTCAACATTTGTGGCTGGACCATTGTGTTTTAATAAACCTTCTAAAGTTTCAATTGATAAATTCAAACCTTTAAATTTTAGATATTTGTTCTCTAGAAACATCACTATTCTTAATGTTTGTAAATTATGGTCAAATCCACCATAATTTTGCATGCATTCATTAAGTGCATCTTCTCCTGCATGACCAAATGGTGTGTGGCCCAAATCATGAGCTAAACTAAGAGTTTCCGCTAAATCTTCATTTAAATTTAAATATCTTGCTATCGACCTTGCTATTTGTGCAACTTCGATAGAATGAGTTATTCTGGTTCTAAAATGATCCCCTTCTGTATTCACAAATACCTGAGTTTTATGTTTCAGTCTCCTAAACGAAGCGCTATGAATAATTCTATCTCTATCTCTTTGAAATGGAGAACGATATTTAGAAGTTGGTTCTTTATTTAATCGTCCAATACTTTTAAATTGTCCTAAGTTTAAGTATTTTTTCATCCTTTAATTTAAATAATTAAGCATTATATTACTAATAACAGTGTTAGATCATGATTAAAGAAATTAAATTTACTGATAAAGCATTAAAACAGATTAATAATCTGTTAACCCAAAAAGATAAAGGATCTTTTTTTAGAATCGCAATTAAAGGTGGCGGCTGTTCGGGTTTTCAATACGAATTTACCTTTGATACAAATAAAAATGAAGACGATCTAAATTTCGAAAATATACTTATTGATAAAACTTCAGCTGATTTACTTAAAGGTTCTGAAGTCGACTATGTTTCTGAACTAATAGGTGAAAATTTTAAAATTACTAATCCACAAAGCAAATCTTCTTGTGGCTGTGGCGTTTCCTTCTCATTATAATGATAATATCGTCCTGGAATGTAAATTCAGTTCGAGCACGTATTGAAAATATTAAAAGTTACCTTCTTAAATACAAGCCAGATATTTTAATGATGCAAGAAATCAAAACTGAAGATTTGAATTTTCCCTATGATGATTTTTCTTCAATGGATTATGAATCCCATGTCTATGGTCAAAAAAGTTATAATGGTGTTGCTATAATTTCAAAACATAAATTAACAAATATCAAAACTGATTTAATTAAAGATAAATTAAAACAATCAAGAATAATTTCTGCTGAATTAACCTATCAAAAAAAAAATATACAATTGATAAATATATATACTCCAAATGGAAATCCTGTTGATACTGAAAAATATGATTATAAAAAAAATTGGCTAGATGCCTTAATTAAGCAATTAAAATCAATATTAAAAAAAAATCCGAATATAATACTTGCTGGAGATTTTAACATAATACCTGCGGCAGAAGATGTGTATAATGTAAAAAGTTTTGAAGATGATGCATTATATAGATTGGAAATCAGAAAAAAATTTAGAGAAATGTTAAATCTTGGTTTTAGTGATGTTTATCGACACTTTCATGATGATAAAGAAGGCTATACTTTTTGGGATTATATGAGAGGCGCATGGCAAAAAAATAATGGTATGAGAATTGATCATTTTTTAGTATCAAATTCTATGATTGATAAGGTTAAAAACATCAACATCAATAAAGATCCAAGAGGTAGAGAAAAACCCTCAGATCACACACCTATAGAAATTAACCTAGCTTAAAGATTTAATTTTATTAACTAATTCCTCATTAATATGTCTTGGACCGGTATCCAGTCGATTTTTATGTCTTCTTTCCCCAGGTAGTCTAACACCATCAAATGACTTCATTTTGTTAAAAAATTCTTCAGCATGTTTTTGCCAGTTTGTTCCTGCAGTTTTATCTGGAGATATAGCTAAAATAAATTCTCCTCCACTAGGTGGAGCTCCATCATTATTATCTTTTGCTGCAGTCTCATAACTAAAATTATCGCCAACAAGTGCTCCAGCTAAAAGCTCGACCATCATCGCAATTGCTGATCCTTTGTAGCCACCAAAAGGAAGTAAAACACCTCCATCAGCTATTTCACCAGGATCTGTAGTTTCTTTGCCTTCTTTAGTTAAACCCGTACCAAGTGGAACTTTGTGCCCTTCTCTTTTTGCAACTTGAACTTCTCCCATTGCCATTGAAGCTGTCGCCATATCATATACAACTGGAGTTTTACCAGGTCTTGGCCAAGCAAATGAAATTGGGTTTGTGCCAAATAATGGTTTAATAGCACCAGCGGGCGCCACTGCAGGTTTATAAGAAGTGCAAGCAAAAGCAACCAAACCTTCTTCTGCTAATTTTTCTGTTTCAGGCCACATCGCAGCCATATGATGAGAATTATTAATAGCTAAGACTGCTACGCCATTTTCTTTTGCAGCTTTAGATAATTCAGGTAAAGATTTAGATAGAACAACTGGTGCTAAACAATTATTTCCTAAAACTTTTATTACTGATGGTGAAATCTTTTTAATTTCAGGTTTCCCTTTGCCATTTATTTTACCATTTTTCAAACCTGTTACGTAAGCTGGCAATCTAAATAAGCCATGAGAAACAGATCCATCTCTTTCTGCATTTCTAATCAAATCTGATAATATGCTTGCTGACTCATCATCACAACCATTAGCTAAAAGAGTTTTTTTTGATAAATCATAAATTTCATCAAGTGTTAATGAAACAGTATTAGCCATAAATACAATAAATATTATTTATGCTCTTCTTTCAAATCTTTTTTTAAATCGTCATGATCGCCAACAACAATATGATGCTTACTTTTGACGACATATTTATCTAATATAGGTATTAAAACTAAAGGTATTAAACCACCTAATACAATACCAATTGTTGCAGTTCTTAAACTTGGATCAAGAGTGGCAGCTATAAAATCAGCAATAACATGGGCAAAAACAACTCCAATTATTCCTGCAACATATCCATTTGAGACTACTTTTAATAATCTATTAATACTCCAACCTGAGTAAAAGCCGATTAAAGGAATTATTGTGTG
>JAYPCR010000016.1:5974-14199 GCA_038124805.1 Candidatus Pelagibacteraceae bacterium | reverse complement strand
AATGGTAGGGCGAAAAGGACTCGAACCTTCACATGTTGCCATATTGGTTCCTAAGACCAACGCGTCTACCAATTCCGCCATCGCCCCACAAATTACGGGGTTTTATATATTATTGAAACTATTTGTCCAATGACAATTATTATAAAAGTGTTAAATTTTCCTTCATATTTAATATAATTTTTAAAAAAATGATTATTTCACCTTGTATTAGTATTTGTAAAACTGATCCAACTACTGGGTACTGTTATGGGTGTGGAAGAAATAATGATGAAAAAAAAATTTGGAAACTTGAAAATACAACTGATGAGTGGAAACAAGCTAATCTTAATGAAATTAAAAAAAGATTAAGTGGATGGCAACTTGAGAGTTTTGAAGAGTCATACAATCACAAAATAAAAAATGGAATATCTTTATTTAAAAAAAATTTATTAAATGAGTAAATCTTCAGTTGTAATAATTATTTATATAGTTGGCTTAATTTTTGGAGCATTAGTGCTAGATTTATGGAGTGCTGAAACAAGCCCAAAATCTTTACTTGGGATTTTATGGACTGCTTTATTTTTAATAGGGTTATTTTATTCAGAAAAATATGAAAAAAAATAAAACTAAATTAGTATTAGCTTTCATTTTTTCATTTATATTTTTTAAACACGTTTGCTCAGAAATAATAATTTTAAGTGGTTGTGATAGCAAGAAAGATGGTTTTTTAAAAAACGAGTATATCTTGGATCTTAATAAATCAATCATGACACGAAACTACGTTTATAACCAAAAAACTTATGAAAAATACAAAGTAACAGATTTAAGCGTTAAGAAAGAAAATAGTTTGACTAGATTTATTTATACTGAACAGGAAAAAATATTAACTGACAAAATTGGCTATCCGCAGTTTTATACACAACTTTTATTTGAAAAAAATAATCCAATAATAAAAATTAAAACAGTAATTAATAATGAAGAAGGTGTATCAATAATTTCAAATTGTAAAAAAATAGAAAATTTTCAAAAGGAAAGTTAATTTTTATTTTTTTTAGTGTTTGAAAAAGTCTTTTTTTTATAATTAAACTTGTTATTTGAAATATTGCTTCTGTGTTTTGCAAAAGCTTGCTTTTGAGCTTGCTTCATTGCTTTTTTTGAAGACATAACTACTTTTTAATACTCTATCTCAAAACTATCAATAACTTTAAAATTTCTATCAGAAATAACAATTTCACCAGAAGATGGAGAATAGTTTAAAAGTTCAGTAATTAATACGTAATGAGTAACTAAAACTAAATTCTTATCACTTTGCCAATTACTTACATATTCTTTTAAATCTTTTATTTGTTGGTTTTTATTTTTAGCAAATTGTGGACTAAAAAAAGAATTTAAAAATTTTTTTGTTTCAAACTTTGTAAATGCAACTTTAGCAGTATCTTTGCATCTACACCATTCACTAGATAAGACTTTATCTATTGCAATATCATTATCACTAAAAAATTGTCCAATTTTTTTGGATTGATTTATTCCATCCTTACTTAAATTTCTTTGAGTAGAACAATCTGAAATTAAAAAATTATCTGGATCACCTCCTCCTGGTGCATATGCATGTCTAATAAATATTAAATTTCCACCATTTTTTAACTGTTCGTTTAAATTTTGATTTAAATCTGCTTTAACTGGAAAATTTATAGATATAAATATAACTAATAATATTTTTAAAGTTTTCATTGTATGAATAAGCTTATAAACCTAAATGATAAAATCATTAAATGCAAAAAATGTCCAAGGTTAATAAATTTTTCTAAAAAAATTTCAAAATTAAAAAGAAAACAAAACTTAGGCGAAATTTATTGGGGTAAACCAGTGCCAGGTTTTGGATATATTAATTCAAAAATTCTAATTCTGGGACTTGCGCCAGCCGCTCATGGAGGCACTAGAACTGGTAGAGCTTTTACTGGAGATAAATCAGGTGATTTTTTATTTAAGTGTTTATATAAAGCAAATTTATCAAACCAACCTATCTCTAAAAGTTTAGATGATGGTTTAAAACTTAAATCTATCTTTGTAACCAATATATTAAAATGTGTTCCACCAGAAGATAAACCTCAATTAAAAGAATTAAGAAATTGTTCAACCTATTTTGATACTGAATTAGAAAACTTGAAAAAGTTAAAATTAATTATAACACTAGGAAAAGTTTCATTTGATAATTGTATTAAATATTTTAAAAAAAAATTTCTGATTGAAAACAACAAAAAGTTTAAATTTTTACATGGAAAAGTTTTCAGAATTACAAATAAAATAAGAATATTATCAAGTTATCATCCAAGCCCAAGAAATGTTAATACTGGGCTAATTAATGAAAAAATGATGTTCGAAATTTTTAATAAAGCAAAAAAATTGCTATAGTTTAATACTATCGCAAAAATAAGGTTTCAATTTATCAAATATTAAATCTGGAATTTTTACAGGTTTACCATCTTCGTCGACAAAGACTAAATGTACCTGGGCTTCAACAATGATATCATCTTCTTTTGTAATAATTTGATTCATAAAAAAAGATGTTTTAGTAACTGATTTAACAAAGGAACGAACTAATAATTCATCTTCTAGTTTTGCAGATTTTTTATATTGAATATTGCAAGATTTAACTACGATTATTGAATTAAATTGTTGTTTAATCTTTATATTAGATAAACCAAAACTTGCTACAGCTTCTGTCCTAGCTCTCTCTAAAAACTTAAGATAATTTGCATAGTAAACAATACCCCCAGCATCTGTATCTTCGTAATAAACTTTTACTTTGTGAAAAAAATTTTCATGCATAGAATGTGTTTTAAATATAATATTTATACAAATTAAAATAGATAATATACATGATAATATATCTCACTTGGTTAATTGCGGTTATTATGTGGAATTTTGGAGTTCCAAATGCTTCACCTCTTCAGGATGTTATTGTTGCAATTATCTTATCATTTTTAACAATCTTGCTGAAAAAAATTATTAAAAATAAGTAGTTTAGTTACTAGAGAAAAAAATATTTTGATAGTAAGAGACAGCGAGCAATTCAGAATTATCAGTATCTGTCATTAAAGCAATACCGTCTAGGCTATCAACATCTAAATTATGAAACTTTTTAAAATGTTCTTTTACATTAACTTTAACAGTAACCCATTCGTTAAAATTTTTTTTAGTGGTTGATAATATATAATCAACTGATTTTTTTGTATATGGACTGAACCAATTTTGATTAATTTCGTTATTGCTAGAAAAAACATAATTTAAAGCTCTATTTGAAAGTGCAGTAGCACCAGTTTTTTTTATAACAAAAACTCTAGCAGCGTAATCATGGCCTTTTTTGCTATTTTCAATGATACCTTTTAAATCTTTTTCAACTTTCCAGGAAATATTAAGGAAAGGAGTTTTATTTAAATCTATATTTATTTGTTTTCCCAAACCAGATGCAACTGCATTAGCTTCTGCCTTTAAAAAATTTCCATTTTCGTTACTACCTATAGACCAAAGCGTCTCTCCTTTAATTTTTCTAACTTCCAATGTTTTTAATTCTTCATTGGTAAAATCGAAAACTTTTAAAACTTCTGAGTTGGCATTAAGAAAAAACAAGAGTGAGAAAATTACTAATCCAAGAACTTTAGACATATCAGCTTTATAAATTTATTTATTTTTATTTCAATATTTAGACAAAATTCAAACAAGCAAAAATCAAAATCTATAATCAAATACCAAATTATGAAGACAATTTCAGTTTTTTTATTACTAATTTACTGGTCTATAATGATTTTTGGACCTTTTATGGCTAATGATTATAAACAAGCTAAAAACATCAAAATTGTAAAAAACTAGAAATTAATAAGTAGATCTGCCACCACTTATATCGAATACTGCTGCAGTAGAAAAAGAGTTTTCTTCAGAGCAAAGCCAACAAACTAACGACGTAAATTCATGTATTTCTAAAAATCTACCTCTTGGTACTTTGGAAAGCATTCTTTGAACATGTTCTTTGCTCATTTGGTCCAATATTCTAGTTTTAGCGCCTGCTGGTGTTACTGCATTAACAGCAATATTTTTATCAGCTAATTCTTTGCCTAGCGATTTTGTTAGTCCAATTGCACCAGCTTTAGCAGCACTATATGCGCTAGCATTAGCATTTCCATCTTTACCAGCTACAGATGCAACATTAACAATCCTTCCATAATTATTTTTAATCATATTTGGGACTATAGTTTTGCAACAGTTAAAAGTACCCATTAAATTAATTTCTACGATCTTATTCCACATCTCAACATCATAATCCCATAGTGAAGCTGTTGGACCTGTGATACCAGCATTATTGATTAAAATATCTATATTATGTTTTAAAGTAATTTCATTCACAGTAGTTTCGACATTTTTATAATTTGAAACATCAACTTTATTATAAGTTAAATTTGGATTGTTAATTTCATTTACTACTTTTTTTAATAAGTCTTCATCCACATCCCAAATAAAAACTTTTGCTCCAGATTGCAAAAAACGTTTAGCAACATCTAAACCAAAACCTTGGGCTCCACCTGTAATTATTGCTGTTCTATTGTTAAAATCAAAATCATTCATAACTTTATTTTTCTGTTAACAAATAATAAATAATAGATGATATAATTGCTCCAATTATCCATGAAAAAGATTGAAGGAACATTAAGTTGCCATTCCAAATAGTTGAAGCTGAAAAGATTAATCCAATCACCAAACTATAGATGGCTTTTATATGCCATCCATTTGAATAATAATATACACCTTCAGATTCAATTGAATAGATATCTTTATTATTTATATATTGTTTCTTTATCAAATAATAATCAGTCACTATCACTCCAAATATTGGGCCAAAAAAACTTCCAAATGTATCCACAAAAGATAAAATTCCTATTTGACTTAGTAATGTAAGCCAAAAAATTCCAATGAAAAAACTTGCAAAAGCAATAATATAACTTGCTGACTGTAAATTTAGTTTATCTGGTAGTACATTAATTAATGAGTATTGAGATGGAATAAAATTTGCAACTAGGTTAGTAGATGCTGAAGCAAGAATAATAAAAATTAAAGCTATTACAGTTATTTGCAAGTTATCAAACTTACCAATTATATCAGTTGGATTAGTAAATATTCTATCAATAGAATCTGGTCCTTGTTTTAAAAAGATATCGGATCCAACAACAATAAAAAGTGCAAAAAAAGAAAAAATAATCAAATTAAAAATTAAACTAAAATTTCCCTTTTTTAATTGATCTGTATTTTGAGTATATCTAGCTATATCTCCAAAACTTACAATAATAACAGAAAAATAAGCAAAAATAGTTCCTGCTACAGTTAATAGGGGATTAATATTTTCTACTTTAAAAAAATTGTCAAAAGTAAGAAAGTTAAAAAAAGAACTTACTATTAATTTTACGTCACTTAATAATATTGTAAAAAAAAATATTAACATTCCAGCATAAACTGCTACTGCTGAAAAATTTACAATTTTTCTATTAAAATTTATGCCAATACTAAATAAAATTGTTTGAAAAATAATTGACAATGTGAAAGCAAACCAATCAATTATATTTAACCCTAAAAAAAAGAATAAAAATATCTCTTGATCTAATAAAGTATTATCAAAAGAAAATAGAGAAATTCTTATTAGATATCCTAAAGCTTTAGATATAAAATATGTTTGAATACCAAACATAAAAATTCCTACTAAACTTCTAATAAAACCAAAAAATTTTGCACCCCTAAAACCTAAAGAGGTTCTTAAAATAACAACAAATGGCAAACCATGCTTTTGAGACGGAATTGAAATTAAATTAATAAAAAAATATACAAGTAATGATCCTAAAAGTGTTCCAACAAAAACTACTAATGAATTTAAATTATAAACTAAATATAAAGAAGTAATTAGTGAGAAAGCAATAATACTTTGAATATTTACACCCCAAAAGCAAAACAAATCTCTCCAGGCCCAATTTTTATAATTAGGGTTTGCTGTAACTAATTCCCAATTTTTTAGAGTATTTTTAACTTTATCTTGATTCACTAGAAATTATATTAAACTAATAATTTCTACTGTCCATATAGATAGGCTGGTAACCATAATGCAATTTTTGGAAAAATTATTATTAATATCAATCCAATAACCTGGATCACCATGAATTGCATCATTCCATAATAAATATCTTTTAAATCCCATTCTGGAACTACACCTTTTAAAAAATATGCAGACAATGCAACTGGTGGAGATAGCCAGGCGGTTTGTAAATTTACAGCAACTAATATAGCAAACCATGTTAAGTTAAAACCTAAAGCTTCAATTAATGGAAGTATTATAGGTACTATAATCATTACAATTGGCACCCATTCTAAAGGCCAACCTAATAAAAAAATCATTAACATTACCATTGCTAAGATTAGATATTTGTTCATTTCTAAACCTAGTAAAAAGTCTGTTAACAACATTGGTGTTCCTAGTCTTGAAAATACTGCTCCAAAAAAGTTTGAAGCAGCGACTAAAACCATGATTAAAGCAGATATTTCTAAAGTCTTAACAAGAGAGTCTTGTAATTTTTTAAATGTAAGTTTTTTATATGCTAATGCTAATACTAAAGAACCCAGTGCACCACAGCCTGCTGCTTCTGTAGGAGTAGCAAAACCAAACAAAATACTTCCTAATGCTGCAAAAACTAATGCAGCAGGAGGTACTAGACCCATAAAAAATTCGATCCATACTTCTTTCATATTTGTGGCTCTTAATTCAGGTGGTAAAGCTGGTCCTAATTTAGGATTAATCCAACATCTAATTGTTGTGTATGCTGCATATAATACAGCTAATAGTATTCCTGGAATAATTGCAGCAGCAAATAAATCTGTTACTGGTATTTCCATTATTGGTCCCATTACAACCAACATAATGCTTGGTGGAATTAATATACCTAAAGTTCCTCCAGCAGTAATAGTTCCGGCAGCAAGTCTAACGTCGTAACCAGATTTATTCATAGATTTTGCAGCCATAATTCCCAAAATAGTGACAGAGGCACCAACTATTCCGGTAGCTGCAGCAAAAACTACAGAAACAAATAAAACTGCATAATATAGAGAGCCCCTAACCTTTGCTAGCATCAATTGAAATGCTGAAAATAATCTTTCCATTAATCCAGCTTGTTCCATCATTATTCCCATAAAGACGAAGAGTGGTACGGCGGCCAAGGTTTGTTCCGTCATGACCATAGAAAACTGCAAGGTCATTAAATAAAATACTAATTTACCAAATCCAAGATATCCAAATACAAAACCTAAAAAAATTAAAGTAAATGAAATTGGAAAACCTATGAAAATTGAAAAGAGCATTACCCCAATTAAAATAAAGCCTAGATAAGCTGGATCTATAAATTCAGCTAACATTTAATCATCTTCTCCAGGCCATTGACCTTTAGTAGCAGCCCAATAGCTTTTTAATATTTCTGAAATTCCTTGAATTAATAAAAAAATAATCCCTATCCATAAGCAAGATTTTATTGGCCACATATAAGGCATCCATGCTGTATCCATACCTCTTTCAGATCTCATGATAGACTCTTGAACAAAAATAGTTGTCATATAAAGAAATACGATTAATCCTGGAAAATAGAATAATAAATACAACCAAAAATCTATTAAACCTTGCGTCTTAGTTTTAAAATTTCTATATAAAAAATCAGCTCTTATATGAACACCTTTAGACAGTGCGTAACCAGCACCCAACATAAATAAAGCTCCATACATAAACCTGCTCATATCGTAAGCCCACATAGTTGGACTATTCATAAGTTTTCTAGCTAATACTTCGTATGCCATTGCAAATATCAAAGGTATCGTTATCCAACAAACAACGTTACCAATCCATTTGTTCATTAAGTCGATATTAATAATTGAGGACGCCATCCATTTTGGCATGTTCTTAGGCATTTTGCCTGATCCACCTCTTCTTTCAGCAATCATTTCATCTGAAATGTCTAATTTTAATTTTTTTACAGGTGTTTTTGATTTTACATTTCTTGGCATAATTTAAATTCGAAAATATCAAAGCGGGCATAATTACCCGCTTCGATATGAAAGTTTTATTATTTTTTCTTTAATGTTTCTGCGTGAGCCATTCCTAGCTTAGCATTAGACATTTGAGATCCAGACCAGAAAGGTACTGCAATATCAGCAAATGCTTTTTGAGA
>JAYPCR010000016.1:0-5874 GCA_038124805.1 Candidatus Pelagibacteraceae bacterium | reverse complement strand
ACATTTGAGATCCAGACCAGAAAGGTACTGCAATATCAGCAAATGCTTTTTGAGAGTCCCATACTTTTTTAAAGAATGCATTCTCAGCAGCATTTTTTTCTAAACTTGCTTTTGCTGCAGCCATATACGCTGGAAAATAATCAGCTGGCGTATCATGAAGGATAACTCCATGTACGTTTGTAAGTTCTGCAAGCGCTTTACCATTTTCATATATTCTGTAACTCATAGATTTAGATAATGATGCGTTAGCAGCAACTTCTAAAGCTTTTTTCTCAATGTTAGACATTTTCTTATACTTGCTACCATTGATATAGAAGTCAGCATTTACTACAACTTGGTGTAAACCTTGTAAGTAGTAGTGCTTTAGAACTTTTTGGAAACCAAATGTTAAATCTGGTTTTGGACAACACCATTCAGCTGCATCAATTGTTCCTGCTTCAAGAGCTGGTAGAATATCTCCACCACCCATAGCTACAGAAGCTACACCGATATCTTTATAAGTTTGACCAGGTATTCCTGGAGGAGTTCTAAACTTATATTTTCTAAAGTCAGCCATACTATTGATTGGCTCTTTGAACCAACCTAAAGCTTCAGGACCAACTGGTTGTAACATGAACCCTTTAATGTCTCTTCCCATTTCAGTCCATAGTTGATCGTAAAGTTCTTTACCACCACCATATTGGAACCAAGATAAGAATGCGATGTTATCAATACCTACACCTGCACCTGCTACTGGAGAACCAAATAACATAGCTGCTGGATGTTGACCTGACCAATAGTGAGTCCAAGCGAAACCACAATCAATTAATCCTTTATCAACAGCATCTAAAGTTTCAGCAACTCCAACTACTGAGCCTGTAGGCATAATTTCAAACTTAAGTGAACCTTGTGTTAGTTCAGTAACTGTATCTGTAAAGTCTTTTAACATTACAACTTCATCAGCTTTTGCACTAATTACGGTTTGACACTTAAGAGTTTGAGCAGAATTAGCTCCTGTAACCGTCATGACGGTTAATAGAAGAGATCCTACTAATAACGATAATATTTTTTTCATATTATTATATTTCCTCTCTCTCTTTTATTTTTAAAAAAAACATAATCACCAATATAAATTTTTTAACAAGCACTTTTATTGTCTGATTGTTAATAAAAATCCCTGATTTGCTGGTATTTATTTTTTTTCTTTATATAAGACACTATAAATGGAAAGTTTTGATTATATTATATTAGGAGCAGGTTCTGCTGGATGTGTGTTAGCAAATAGATTGTCTGCAAACCCCAATAATAAAGTTTTACTATTAGAAGCTGGTGGAAAAGACACTTACCCTTGGATCCACATACCCGTTGGATATTTTAAAACAATGCATAACCCTAAAGTAGATTGGTGCTATAAAACAGAGCCAGATGAAACAATGAACAATAGATCTATTAGATATCCAAGAGGTAAAACTTTAGGTGGCAGTTCTTCTATTAATGGACTTTTATGGGTTCGTGGCCAAAAAGAAGATTATAATGTTTGGAGACAATTAGGTAACACTGGATGGAGTTGGGATGATGTTCTACCATACTTTTTAAAATCAGAAAATAATGAGCTTGGCAAAAGTGAATTTCATAATGACAGTGGTCCAATCACTGTTGCCAATAAAAAAATTAATCTAAAATTACTTGATGAATTTCAAAATGCAGCTGAAGAATATGGTATTCCTAAAACTAATGATTTTAATACTGGAGATAATTTTGGTGTAGGTTTTTTTCAATTTACTACTAGCTTTAATAAACCTGGATTAAAACTAAGATGTAGTGCTGCAAAAGGATACTTAAATCCTGCTAAAAAAAGACCTAACTTAAAAATTGTAGTTAAGGCTCATATACAAAAAATTAACTTTGAAGGAAAAAAAGCAATTGGGGCAAACTATTATCAAGGAGATGAAGTGGTTTCAGTAAGAGCAAATAAAGAAGTTATCTTATCTGCTGGTGCAATTGGTTCACCACAAATTCTTCAAGTTTCAGGAATTGGTAACCCAAACAAATTAAAGAATAATGGTATAGAAATTGTTCATGAACTAAATGGTATTGGTCAAAATTTACAAGATCACCTAATGTTTAGACCTGTTTATAAAGTTAAAAACCTAAAATCTTTGAATCGAAAAGTAGAGAGTTTGTTTGGAAGATTTATGATGGGACTTGAGTATGTTTTAAATCAAAGTGGTCCTGTTACAATGGGGGCAAGTCAAGTTTGTGGATTTGTTAAAAGTGACTCCTCAAGAGCAACACCTAATCTACAGTTTCATGTATCACCAGTGAGCACAGATATTTTAGGAGTAACACCTATGCATGATTTTGAAGGAATAACTCCAACAGTTGCAAACGTTAGACCAACTAGCAGAGGAGAAATAAATATTGCTAGTTCTGACAGCAGAATTCATCCAAAAATTAAAATGAATTACTTATCAACTGACGATGATAGAAAAGTTGCAGCTCAAGGATTAAAAATTATTCGTAAAATAATGCTAGAAACAGAAACATTCAAAAAATACCAGCCTGAGGAATATAGACCTGGTGTCCATATTACTGAAGATGAAGAACTGGTAAAAGAAGGTTCAAATTTCACACAAACAATATTCCACCCTGTTGGAACCTGCAAAATGGGACAAGATGAAATGTCTGTTGTGGATGAACAATTAAAAGTTAGAGGAATAAAAAACTTAAGAGTAATTGACGCTTCGATTATGCCTAATATTACTTCTGGAAATACTAACGCACCGACAATTATGATTGCCGAAAAAGGTGCTGACATGATATTGAATAATTAATGTTTTCTGAATTATTTTCTCCAGATCAATTAGCAATTTTGGGCCAAATCATATTTATCGATTTAGTGTTAGCGGGTGATAATGCCATTATTATTGGAATGGTTGCTTCAAAATTTCCAACTGATCAAAGAAAAAAAATAATTTTTTGGGGGATTGGTGGAGCAGTAATTTTAAGAATTATACTTACTTTATTAACTGCTTATCTACTTCAAATTACTGGATTGAGATTACTTGGTGGGGTTCTGCTACTTTATATCGTTTACAAACTTTATGTAGATGTAATCAAAGGAAATTCTAAAGAGGAAGATATTAAAGTTGATAATTCAAATTTTTTAAAAGCTATATGGACTATTTTATTAGCTGATTTTACTATGAGTTTAGATAATGTCTTAGGTGTTGCAGGTGCAGCTGGTGATCATTATGTATTATTAGTATTTGGTCTAGCATTATCAATAATTTTGATGGCAACTGCTGCTAATTTAATTTCAAAATGGATACAAGAGTATAAATGGATAGCTTGGGCTGGTTTGTTAGCTATTCTTATAGTTGCTATTCAGTTGATTTACACTGATATTAAAATATTATTTTTATAATGTACCTTCAAAAAATTAATCTTAAAAATAAATATGCATTAGTTACTGGGGCTGGAAAAGGTCTTGGTAGAGCCTGTGCTTTAGCAATGGCCGAAGCAGGTGCAACAATTCTTGCCTTGAGCAGAACTCAGTCTGATCTTGACAAGCTAGAAAAAGATATAAAAAAAATAAAAGGAAAAATTATCAAAATCAAATGTGATGTGATGGACTATGATGATCTAAAAAATAAATTACAAAAGATTAAGATTATAGATATTTTAGTTAATAATGCAGGAACCAATATACCTGAGCCATTTATTGATATTAAACAATCTAGTATGAACTACTTGGTAGATCTAAATTTAAAAGCAGCATTTAATGTTGCTCAGTTAGTAGTTAAAAAAATGATTAAGAATAAAAAAAGACCAGGCTCAATAATAAACATGTCGTCACAACTAGGTCATGTAGGTTGTGAAGGTAGAAACGTTTATAATATGACAAAATTTGGTATAGAGGGATTGACTAAAGGAATGGGAGTAGAATTAGCTAAAAACAACATAAGAGTTAACACTGTTGCTCCAACATTTGTAGCTACACCAATGGTTAAAAATTTTTTTAAAAATAAAGAATTTAAAAAATCAGCATTATCTAGAATTCCTATGGGTAAACTAGCAACTGAAAGTGATGTTGCTACTACTGTTTGTTTTTTGGCATCATCAGCATCATCGATGATTACAGGAACTTCAATATTAATTGATGGTGGATGGACAGCTCAATAATTAAAAAAATAGTTTTATTTTTCTTTATTATTTTTAATACTTCAGCAAATTCTATAGAATTTGAAGGAGAGTTTTTTCAAGGACACTTTATATTAGGTAAAACCAATTCTGGTGCTGAAATAATAATAGATAAAAAAAAAGTTAATGTTTCAAAAGATGGTTATTTTGTTTTTGGGATAGATAGAGACAGAAAATATGATTTAGTAATAACTGAAATTATTAATGGAAAAAAAAATAGATTTGTTAAAAAAATTTTAAAAAGAGAATATAATATTCAAAGGATTGATGGCCTTCCCGAAAGTAAAGTAACACCTCCTGAAGAAGTATATAAAAGAATTAAAGAAGAAAATAACAGAATAGGTGAAGCAAGAGCAATCAATTCAAATTTAAGCTTTTTTAAGGAGTCTTTTATTATGCCTGTTAATGGTATTATTAGTGGAGTTTATGGTAGTCAAAGAATTTTAAATGGAATACCCAAATGGCCACACTATGGAATAGATATAGCTGCTAAAAAAGGCACTGAAATTAAGTCTGCTGGATCAGGGGTTATAACAATGGCTGAACCAGATTTGTATTACACAGGTGGTACAATTATAATGGATCATGGTCATGGTATTTCCACAATCTATTCACATTTAGATAAACTTTACGTCAAAGTTGGAGATAAAATTGTAAAAGGAGATATTATAGGTACTGTTGGATCTTCTGGAAGATCTACAGGTCCTCATTTAGATTTTAGAATTAATTGGTTTCAAACAAGACTTGACCCTATGTCAGTATTAAAATAAATAGCTAACATGTCTAAAGCAATATTAGAAAGAACAGCAAACAAACTTGTAGATGCATTTTTGAATAATAAAATTATTGCGCCTCTACCATCTAAATTCACAAAAAAACTTAAAGATGCAGAAAAATTAAGAAGATTGTGTGAAAGTAAAGTTGATGATGAAATTATAGGATTTAAAGCTGCTGGCACTGGCATTCCGGTAATGAAAAAATTAAAAGAAAAAGAACCTTTCTATGCATCAATATTTAAAAGAAATTTTTTAAAATCAGGAAAAAAAGTTAAAATTAATAAATCAACTTTAGGTATAGAGCTTGAAGTTTGCTACTTAATAAAAAGAAACTTTTTTAACTCAAAAGGATCAATCTCATTTACTAATATAGCAAAATATATTTCACATATTGCTCCTGTAATAGAGGTTGTTGGATACAGGCAAAGAAAACAAGGAATTACCTCTTTTGGTGATTTATGCAGTGATTTTGGAGCAAATGTTAAATTTTTAATCGGAAAAAAAATAAAGTATAAAAAAATGAATATTGGGAATTTAAAAACAAATATTGCAAATAAAAAAATTAAACAAAGTGTAAATGGAAATACAAATACTGTATTTATAAACCCTCTTAATTCTCTAAAATTTGTTTTAAACAAACTTAAAAAAGATAAAATTAATTTAAATAAAGATTTTTATGTTTTTACAGGATCTACCGTAGGTGTAGTTCCAATCCAAGGAAAAGGTATATACACAGGTAAAATTGATAAATTAGGTTCTGTAAAAGCTACAATTATTTAAGTTTCTAATTTAGCTCTTAATCTCTCATACATTAATCTAGCTTTAACACCTAAGTTTAAAAATGGTTGTGGAGGTAACCAAGTTGGTTTATTTCTAGACTCTATTATTTCTATTTCTTTTGAATGTTCACCACTTG
>JAYPCR010000015.1:0-14372 GCA_038124805.1 Candidatus Pelagibacteraceae bacterium | reverse complement strand
GAATAATAATATAAATCTTGATAATCTATTTTTGGATATTTTGGTTTTTGCCAATTAGGCTCTTTTAAAACTTTAAATCTTTCAAATGCTTTTAATCTAAATTCTAGCATCCAGTCAGGTTCCTTTTTGATATTTGAGATAAATTTAATCACATCTTCGTTAAGACCTTTTGGAGCTCTGGTATTTTCAATATCAGTTGAAAAACCATATTTATAATCTTTTAAATTTTCTATTTGTTTTTCTCTAGCACTCATTAGACTCTGTTTTCTTTGTTACTTGTTAATAAATCTTCAAGGCTCTTATTTTCAAAAAAACTATTAATGTGTGTCTCAAGCTCGTCCCATAAATTATGAGTAATACATTTTGAAGCTTTACCGTTACATCCCTTTTTTGATTCTTTTTTACATTGAACAGTTTTTACTGTTTCATCAACTGCATGAAATATATTTGCTAGTTTAATTTCATTTGGTTGTTTATTTAAAATATATCCACCCTGAGTCCCTCTGATGCTTTGGACTATATCGTTTCTTTTTAATTTTGAAAAAATTTGCTCTAAGAAATCTAATGAAATACCTTGTCTTAGAGAAATGTCTCTTAAAGAAACAGGATTTGCACTATTAAATTTAGCTAAATCTACTAGTGCCATGACAGCATATCGGCCTTTAGAGGTAAGTTTCATAAAATATAGTAATTAATGGAGGGTATATATAAACCCGACTGAAATAGTCAAGTATAAATCATGAAAAAATACTACCATTATTCAAAACAAATATGCTAAAGATACGCACTTTAAATTTTCAAGCTATCTATGGATAATAAAATTTTAGAAATATTTATACCTGGGCCTGCTGGCAGATTAGAAGCTAAATACTATAAAAGCAAAAAAAATACCTCACCTATTGCATTAGTTCTTCAGCCTCATCCTCAATACGGTGGCACAATGAATAATAAAGTAGTGGTAGAAACTTTTCACGCTTTTATGGAAAATGACTTTTCGGTTTGTCGAGTTAATTTTAGAGGAGTTGGTAAAAGTGATGGAGAATTTGATAATGGCCAAGGAGAATTAGCAGATGCTGCTGCTGCATTGGATTGGTTGGAAAGAGAAAACTTTGATAATTCTCAATGTTGGGTATCTGGATTTTCTTTTGGATCTTTAATTGCAATGCAATTATTAATGAGAAGACCAGAGATAAATAGATTTATTGCAATATCTCCACAGCCTAATGTTTATGATTTTTCATTTTTATCACCTTGTCCAACTTCTGGATTAATGATCTATGGAAAAAAAGATGAATTAGTACCAGTAGAATACATTGATGAATTAAATAAAAGATTAAGTTCTCAAAAAGGAATAAAAGTTGATTTTCAAGCAATATCTGATGCTAATCATTTTTTTTCTAAAACTGAAGCTTCTTTAGTAAAAAGCTTAAACACATATATAAAAAAAGAAACTGCTCTATATTAAATTTAATAATTTTTAGCTAAAATACCACCTGTAACTTTATTCTTGCATCCCGTAGTACCTGGAAATGAAATTGGAAGATTAAGGTAAGATCTTATTGCAAGGTATCCAAATGCTTGTGACTCTATGAAGTCACCATTAAAATTATAATTATCAATAATATCTATTGTAATATTTTTTTGATTAAGTAGTTCTTGCTTAATACAATTAATTAAAAAATTATTTTTTCTTCCACCTCCACACATCAAATAGATTTCTTGAATTTGATTATTTGACTGATGACAGTATTTAATTCCATTTGCAATTAAATGAGCCGTAAATTTTGTTAAAGTTGCACATCCATCCTCTAAAGATAATCCTCTTACAAACGAAGTATCAAAATCTTTTATATCCAAAGAATTTGAATAAGAACTTGTTGTAAAATTATCTATAGCTTGATTTAAAATAAGTTCATTAACAGAACCTGATTTTCCAATATTACCAAATTCATCATATCTATAGGAGGAATTATTTCTAATCCACTCATCGATTAAACAATTACCTGGTCCAATATCGAAACCTTTAATTAAGTCAATTTCAGATGATTTAACTGTTTTGGTTAAATTTGAAATACCTCCAATATTTAGAATGTTTATAGGACAACTAATATTGTCCTTAATTCCTATTAAACTTGAAATTAAATTATGAAAAATTGGTGTTAATGGGGCTCCTTGACCTCCATGTTTTAGATCATTTTGTCTAAAATCATAAATTACATCTATATTGGTTAACTGAGAGAGTAATTGACCATTACCAAGTTGTTTGGAAATTAAATTTTTTGGATTGTGATAAATTGTTTGGCCATGAAAACCTATTAGGTTAACTGTAAGATCAATTTCTTTGATAATTTGGTTAACTATCTTACCGTGAAATAGAGTTAATTCTCTGTCTAAAATCTCAATCTCTTTAGAATATTTGTCTAAATCCTCTTTTTGAATAATTAAATTCCTTAAATTAACTAATTTTTCATAAATTTCTTTATTAAATTCATAATAACGATCTAAAATATTAACTAATTGATCATTGCCATTTGATTTAATTATAGAGGCGTCAACCCCATCCATAGAAGTGCCGCTCATCAAACCAATACTAACAAATTCTTTTTTTTCCATTATTATTTTTTTTTACTAAAATATGTATATTGTGAAACTATAGACTTATGAATAAATTTTTAAAAGAATTTAAAGATAGAGGTTTTTTCTATCAATGCACAAGTGAAAACGAGCTTTCAAACTTATTAGATAAAGAAAGTATTAAGGCATATATTGGATTTGATTGTACTGCTGAAAGTTTACATGTCGGTAGTCTTTTGCAAATAATGTGTTTAAGATTGCTTCAAAAGCATGGTCATCAACCTATTGTTCTTTTAGGAGGCGGTACTACAAGAATAGGAGATCCATCCGGAAAAGACAAAACTAGGAAGATTTTAAGTGAAGATGAAATAGAAAAAAATATTAAAAATATAGAAAAAATTTTAAAAAATTTTTTAGATAGTTCTAATGAAAAAACTAAACCTATTTTTGTTAATAATTATAATTGGTTAAAAGATTTAAATTATATTTCATTCCTAAGAGATATTGGAAAACATTTTACAATTAATAAGATGCTGACCTTCGATAGTGTTAAAACAAGATTAGAAAGAGAACAATCATTAAGTTATATGGAATTTAATTATATGATTTTACAAGCTTATGATTTTTTAGAATTAAATAAAAAAGAAAACTGTGTACTTCAAATAGGAGGATCAGATCAATGGGGAAATATTGTAAATGGTGTTGAGTTAATTAAAAGATATTCTAACAACCAAGCTTTTGGGTTAACCACTCCTTTAATCACCTTAGCCTCTGGTGCAAAAATGGGAAAAACAGAAAGTGGTGCTATATGGCTAGATAAAAAGTTTTTATCAGCTTACGATTACTGGCAATTTTGGAGAAATACAGATGATAGAGATGTAATAAAATTTTTAAAGATTTTTACTGATTTAAATGTTGAAGAAATAAACAAATTAGAAAAAAATAATATCAATGATTTAAAAATTTTATTAGCCAATAAAGCTACAGAAATGCTTCACGGTAAAGATGAGGCAAGTAATGCTGAAAGCATTGCAAGAGAAACATTTTCTGAAAATTCCTCGGGATCTAATTTACCAACTGTTAATATAAATAATACTCTAATAGAAAATAATTTAACCATTGTTGATATTGTAGTTTTATCTAAATTAGAAAGCTCAAAAAGCGAGATAAGAAGGTTAATTAAAGGAAGTGGAATAAAAATAAATAATGAAATTATTAGTGATGAAAAACTAGTAATTGATAAAAAATATTTTAAAGATGGCTATTTAAAACTATCAGTTGGTAAAAAAAGACACATTAAAATTGAAATAAACAGTTAATTTATTTTTTTATTTTTTCTAAAGTTCTAGTAATAAATCTTGGAGTTAAAGTCTTGATAGGATTAACTGTAGTTTCCAAGTCTTTTGGAGGACCTTTAATTTTAAAACTTACACCAAATACACCTTCACCAGTTTTTTTACCTACTAGAATTTTACCAAGTATAGGAATTGTACCAATAGCCTTATTTATTGTTGTGGCTGGAACTAATGTACCTCTTAAACTTACTAGCTTGTTTTTTTCAACATATCCATCCATCAATATTGAAATTGCAGGACCAATTGCATAAATTTCATCTATTGTCATTAAATTATCTTGATTTTGAAAATTCATTTCAAATTCATCAAATCCAATACCTTCACCTGATAAAAGGTCAGCAATACCTTGCAATGAAGCAAGAGTTAATAATTTCGTCAATGCTGGGAGCTCTTTTAAACTAAAATCATAAATTTTTAATTTTGAATTTGAAATATTATTTTTTTTTGCAGAATAAAAATCTAAATAACCACCTTCATATCCTTTTATAAACTTATATCTTTTAACTAAAGGTTTTGCTTTGGCAGAATATAATGTCGTAACAGTTTCTTCTTCGTTTGTATTTACTGTAAAAGTAAATTTCTCATCATTTAAAAATTGAGCAGATAAATTAGCCTTATCAAGATTATTTTTTTTAAATATAATTTTTCCACTTAGGTTATTTAATAAAAATTCATCATCAATAAAAACTTTTTTAATATCAATATCTAAATTTAAGTTTGGATTAAATAATTCATTTTTTTTTTGTTTTTTGTCATCCAATAAATTTTCAATTAAAGAATTAGCATTAAATGAATTGCCTTTTAAAATATATGAATTATCATTTTTTATAAGTTCTAGTTGATTAATTTTTTTTTCAGTATCTTTGTAATTTAGATTAACACTATCAATATCTTTAATTTTAAATTCTTTATTTAACAAAATATTTTTTACTAAAAATTTGTTATCATTTTCAGTAAAATTTAACTCTTTAATTAAAAATTGTTTTTCATCTTTTGATATTATTTCTAATTTTAAATTAGAGTCTAAATTCTTTTGTTTGTCATAATTAATAAAGCTTAGTTTAATTGGGTTTTTTCCAATTTCTAAATTAGTTTTAAGGTTTATTAGTTCTTTATTTTGCTCAAATGTATAGTCAATTTTACTTTCTTCCTTTTGGAATAACGCAGAACCCTTGCCGCTTAAATTAAATTTATCCTTTTCATAATCTATATTTATCAGATGATTTTTAAATAAAATGTTTTTATCTAAACCTGGTAAAAAGTTTTTTAATTCAAAATTATTTTTTATTGAGAGTTCTTTTAAATCAACTTTAGATGTTATTTTTAAATTTTTTATTTTAAATTTACCATCAAGGTTAAATATAAAATTATTTGTTGAAGCAAAATTTATTTTTTCAAATATATTTTGATTTGTTAATAAATCTGAAAATAAACTTAAGTCATTTTCATTGAAACCTATTTCTTTGTTTGAAAAATCACCTTTAATTTCAATATCATTTCTTGAATTATCAATTTCAATACTATTGGATGAAAGTTTTTTATTATTTAATACAAGATCAATTTCATTAAATTTAACTTGTTGATCTTTAATTTCAAAAAGAAAATTAATTTTATCTGCAGAGATTTTTTTTAATAAACTTAAATTTCCATCTTTTAAAAACCCAGAGATGAAATAATTATTTTTTATTTTTCCATTGTCATCAAATTCTAAATTAATATCAGCTACAATATGACCATTTTTGACAATTGTTTCTAAAATAAGAAGTTCTGGAGTATTTTTTATTACTCTAACAAATGATATTAAATTTTTTAATTGAACAGATTTTGTTGAAATTTCTAAATTATCTATTGCAAACTTATTTTGTAATATAGATTTTAATAAAACTTTTGTTTTTACTGTTTCGATTTCTAATTTTTTGTTTCTATAAAATAGATTTGGCCCAACAGTTTTTACATCAACATCGAAATTTATTGGATTTATAATTAGTTTTACTGTTTTAAGCTCTAATTCTAAATTTGGATCTAATTTATTGATCTTCTCTTTTATCTGACTATTAAAACTTTTAGTTTCAATACCAACTGTACTTAAATAAGTTAAAGTAGCTATTAGAATTAAAACTACCAATAAAATTAGTCTAAATAATATTTTTTTCATTTTAGTTGATACAAAGATTGCTCTAAAAATTCATCAATATCACCATCTAATACTTTGTCAGGGCTGGTGCTTTCGTGGTTAGTTCTATTATCTTTTACTAATCTGTAAGGTTGTAAAACATAAGATCTAATTTGATGACCCCAACCAATTTCCGATTTTGAAGCCTCGGTATTTAGATTTTCTTGTTCTTTCTTTTTAATCTCATAATCATACAGTCTTGCTCTAAGCATATTCATGCAAGTTTCTTTATTTTTATGTTGTGATCTTTCATTTTGACATTGTACAACAATTTTTGTTGGTATGTGTGTAATTCTAACAGCACTATCAGTAGTGTTTACATGTTGTCCGCCTGCACCACTAGATCTATAGGTATCTATTCTTAAATCTTTATCTAGTATTTCAATATTTATGTTTTCATCTACAATTGGATATACCCAAATACTTGCAAAACTTGTATGTCGTCTTGCACCTGAGTCAAAAGGTGAAATTCTAACTAGTCGATGGATGCCTGACTCTTTTTTTAACCATCCAAAAACATAATCTCCTTCGATTTTAATAGTGGAAGACTTGATACCTGCTTCTTCACCTTTATGCTCACTTATTAGAGAAGATTTAAAATTTTTACTATCAGACCATTTTAAATACATCCTTCTTAACATATCGGCCCAGTCTTGACTTTCTGTTCCACCTGCCCCTGCATGAATTTCAATATAGCAATCTAATGAATCCGCTTCATTAGATAAAAAGCATTTAACTTCATTTTTTTTCGCTTCTTTACCTAAATCTTTAATATTTTGAAATATTTCAGACTTTACTGCTTCATTATTTTCTTCTTCTGCTAAATTAATTAAGTCATCCAAATCTTTTAGACGTGTAACAGAATTATTATATGAGGTAATTAAGTCCTCAAATAATTTTTTTTCTTTTATAATATTTTGCGATTTATTTTTATCTTGCCAAAAATTGGCTTCTAACATCTTTTTATTTAGATTATCAAGTTTTGAATATATTTTATTATTCTCAAAGATACTCCTTAACTCGATAATTGATTTTTTCTATCTCTGCTTTAATATTTAAATATTTATCATCCATTAATAAAACTTTAATATATTATTTGAATCTAATCTATTATTATTTGAGTACAGCACTTTCCCATCAATAACATTTTTTTCTTTATAAACTTCAACAATTGTATTTTTTGATGAAAATTTTGCTTTTTGTCCCGTATCGGCATCTACTACCATCATAATTGTACCTTTGGCAGCTTTAAAAGGTCTTGCTTCTGATTTTTTAATTGCTTTTGAAACAAATTCTTTAAATATTGGTAAAGCAGTTCGTGCTCCAGTTTCAAACTTTCCGAGTGGCTTTGGATTATCTTCACCAACATAAACTCCTATAACTAAATTAGATGTAAATCCTATAAACCAAGTATCAGTATTTTCATTGGTTGTTCCAGTCTTTCCAGCAAGATTTAAATCTAATTCCTTTAATTGTTTTCCTGTTCCTCTTTGAACAACACCTTCTAAAATCGATGTCATTTGATAAGCTGTTTGAGGAGATAATACTTGTTTATATTCGTCAATTATATTTGGATAAGAGTTGCTTGAGAAAGAAATTTTTTCACAATTAGTACATTTTCTCATCTTGTCACTAAAAATTGTTTTACCCTCACTGTCCTGAATTCTATCTATCAATACTGGTGTTACAAGCTTACCTCCATTAACAAATGATGAATAAGCTGTGGTTAATTTCAATAATGTTGTTTCTGCAGAACCCAAAGAAATTGATAATAATTTTTCAGGGTTATCATAAATACCTAAGTTTTTTGAAAAATTTACAACTTTTTCAATACCTAAATTTTGAGCAATCCTAACAGTCATTAAATTTCTAGATTTTTCTAGTCCTACTCTTAATGTTGATGGTCCATAAAATTTTTTTCCATAATTTTCTGGTTTCCACATCTTTAAGTCCTCACCTTGTTCTAAAACCAAAGGTGCATCCAAGACTAAAGAAGTTGGTGTATAATTATTTTCAAGGGCAAGAGCGTAAACAAAAGGCTTAAAAGCTGAACCAGGCTGTCTCAAAGCTTGAGTAGCTCTATTAAATTCGCTTTTTTTGAAACTAAATCCACCACTTAAAGCTAAAACTCTACCTGTGTATGGGTCCATAACAACAATTCCGCCATTAACTCTTGGTAGTTGTTTTAAACTATAAATATTGTCATTTATTTTTTTTACATAAATGACATCTCCTATTTTAAATAAATCCTTGAATTCTTTTTTTGTCCAAGAAATATTCTCATATTTAATTAAGCCATCTTCTTTATTCTCGGTTTCAATTGTTGCAGAAAATTTTGATATTTCTTTTATTATAGCAATTTGCCAATCAACTGTTTTTTCTAATTGATATTCTATTAGACTATCGAACCAATTTTCTGAATATTTTATATTTGTTAAAGGCCCTCTCCAACCTCGTCTTTTATCATAATCTAACAATCCATTTCTTAATGATTCAGTTGCAATTTTTTGAAAGTTTAAATTTATGGGAGTGTTAATATTTAATCCTTCTTTGTAAACTTTATCATAAGATAATTTTTCTATGATATCTTTTCTTACATCTTCAATATAATATTGAGCATCTTCTAAATAAATCTTTTCAGATCTTTTCAAATTTATTTCTTCTTTAATGATTTGTTCGTATTCATTTTTATTAATAAAATTATTTTCATATAAATTTTGTACCACTAAATCTCTTCTGAATTTTGCTAAATCTTTATCTCTATAGGGGTTGTACCTACTGGGAGCTTTAGGTAAAGCGGCTAGTAATGCTGCTTCTGCATAACTTAGTTCTTTAATTGACTTGTCAAAATATTCTATACTAGCTGCGGCAACTCCATAAGCGCCACTACCAAGATATATTTGATTTAAATATAATTCTAATATTCTTTCTTTTGAAAGCGCTCTTTCAATTCTAAAAGCTAAAATTGCTTCCTTAATTTTTCTATTAATGCTCACTTCATTTGTTAATAAAAAATTTTTAGCAACTTGTTGGGTTATTGTAGATGCGCCTTCTAATCTTTTTGAAGAAATGATATTTGATATATTATTAATTATTGCTCGTAACACTCCTTTTGCATCAACACCTGGATGAGAAAAAAAATTTTTATCTTCGGCTGATAAAAATGAATTTATTATATTTGGTGGGATTGAATTGTAGGGAACAAAAATTCTTTTTTCTTGTGAAAAATCTGCAACTAAATCACCATTCCCAGAATAAACTTTGCTTGAAACTGGTGGTTTGTAATTTTTTAAAAATTTATAATCAGGAAGATTATTAGAAAAAGACCACAAAATACTTAAAATTAATAACGAAATTAATAAAAAAAAACCTATTAAAACGATTGATAATTTCTTAATGATTTTGTTCATTTTAATTCCATTATATAAGGGAATTTGTTAAAGATAAGGCACAAGAACTAAACAAAATTTTTATTAACAAAATATTAAATGAACCAATTAAATCAAAAATTATGGAAAAAAATTTATACATTGATGCTTCGCATCCAAATGAGACTAGAGTCGTACTTAAATCAGATGGCAATATTGAAGATTACGAGTACGAAGGGTTAAAAAATAACCTCATAAAAAATAACATCTATCTTGGTAAAGTAAGTAGAATTGAGCCCTCTCTACAAGCGGCTTTTGTTGATTTTGGCAGAGAAAGGCACGGCTTTCTTTCTTTTAATGATATCCAATCTGATTATTATCAAATACCTAAAAGTGATCTAGAAAAACTTAAAGAGGAAGAGGAAAAAGCAAGAGAGGAACTATCAAAAGAAGTTGAGGCTAAAGAAGAAGAAATAATAGCTGAAGGTAATTTAGAAATTGAAGATCCTGTTGATAAAAAAGATGATATTGAGATTAAAGAAAATTTAGAAGAAAAAGAAAAAATAAATCAAAATAAATTTAGATTTAAAAGATACAAAATCCAAGAAGTAATCAAACCTAATCAAGTTATTCTAGTACAAGTAATTAAAGATGAGCGTGGACAAAAAGGTGCAGCATTAAGTACTTTTATTTCAATAGCAGGAAAATATATTGTGCTAATGCCAAACACCCCTAAAGGTGGAGGAATATCTAGAAAAATTTTTAATCCTGCAGATCGAAAAAAAATAAGAACAATTTTAAATGAAATAGAAATTCCAAAAGAAATGGGTTTAATTGTCAGAACTGCTGGAAGTAATAAAACAAAAAATGAAATCAATCATGATTTAAGTACTCTTATAAACACATGGAACCAAATAAAGGAAACTGCAATAAATTCAATTGCACCAGCATTGATCCATCAAGAAAGCGAGATTATTAAAAGAATTTTAAGAGATATGTACGATGAAAATACACAAAATGTAATAATTGAAGGCAATGAAGGATATAGAAAAGCTCAAAATTTCATGAAAATGATGATGCCATCAAATGTTAAAAAAATTAAAAAGTATCGAGGCAAGACCCCACTTTTTATTGAAGAAGGTATAGAAGAAAAACTAAACCAAATATTCGAGTCAGAAATAAAACTAAACTCTGGCGGATATTTAGTTATCAATCCTACTGAAGCACTAGTTTCTATAGATATAAACTCAGGTAGTTCAATTAAAGGTAAAAATGTTGAAAGTACTGCTTTAGATACAAATCTAGAAGCAGCAGATGAAATATCAAGACAAATTAAAATTAGAGATTTGTCAGGTCTTATAATTATAGATTTTATTGACATGCTTAGCTATGGAAATCGAAGACTGGTTGAGAGAAGACTTAAAGAAAAATGTAGAACTGATAGGGCTAGAATTCAAATTGGTAGAATAAGTAATTTTGGACTTCTTGAAATGTCTAGACAAAGATTAAGAGAAAGTGCAGTTAAATGGAAAGTGGCACTTACGGATGAGTCTTTTGCCCAAAAATTATTAAAAATAGTTGAATTAAAAGCAGTTATTCTTAAAGCAAAATTTGTGGAAGTAAGAGTTTGTCAAAAAATTTCAGACTTTCTTAAAGAAAATTTTATTGATGATTTAACTTATTTTGAAAAAAAAAATAAAATGACTATTGATATCATAACCGATAATTCACTAATAATCCCAGAGTATAAAATTGATTTTCAAAATAAATCTAAAAAAATAATAGAAACAGCAGAACATATTGAAAAACTTAAAAACCTCGATCAACAAAAAAAAGATAATTTGAATTTAGAAACAAATGAAAATAAAAAATTCATTAAAAAAACTTTTAAAAAGAAAAAATTTTTTAATAAATCTAAATAATTCCCTCTAATGGAGATGATGGATTACCCATTAAGTTTTTTTCAATTCTACCTGAAAGAAAAGATTGTCTTCCTGCGATCACTGCATTTTTAAAAGCAAGAGCCATATCAAATGGTTTTTTTGCTTTAGCAATTGCTGTATTAACCAAAACACCATCACAGCCAAGTTCCATTGCAATAGTTGCGTCTGAAGCTTGTCCTAATCCAGCATCAATAATTAATGGTAGCTTAGTTTGACTTCTAATTATTTTTATATTTATTTTATTTAAAATACCTAAACCTGATCCTATTGGAGCAGCTAAAGGCATGATTGCTGCAGCTCCAGCATTTTCTAATCTTTTTGCCATCAAAGGATCATCGTTACAGTAAACCATAACATTAAAACCTTCCTTTGTAAGCACTTCTGTTGATTTGAGTGTCTCTATCATATCAGGAAATAAATTTTTCTTATCTCCCAATACCTCTAATTTAACTAACTTCCATCCACCAATCTCTCTTGCTAATCTTAAAGTTCTCAAAGCTTCATCGGAAGTAAAACACCCTGCGGTATTAGGCAGGTAAGTAATTTTTTTTGGATCAATATAATCCATTAAAAGTGGTTTTTTTTTATCAACTATATTTACTCTTCTAACAGCAACAGTGACAATTTCTGCTCCAGATAATTTTATTGCTTTTGCACACTCAGTCATATTCTTATACTTACCTGTACCTACAATTAATCTTGAGTTAAATTTTTTCTTTGCAATTATTAAACTATTTTTTTTCAGCTCTAGCCTCCTCCAATAAAATGAACAATTTCAATTTTATCTTTTTCTTTTAAATTATATTTTTTTAATTTATTTTTATCTACAATCTCTTGATTTAATTCAATTGCTACTTTTTTAATAGGAATTTTCAATTTATTAACTAATTCTTGTAAATTACTATTATCTTTAATATGTGAAATTTTACCATTAACTTGAATTTTTATTTTTTTTATTTTTTTCATCATGTATAAGAGCTGAATGAGTAATAAAATTATTATTATTAATGGTCCAAATCTTAATCTATTAGGTGAAAGAGAACAATCACAATATGGTTCTATAACTTTTGAAGACTTGAAAAAAAACTGTCTAAATAAAGCTAAAGAAATTGGTATTAATCTAGAATTCACACAGTCTAATATCGAAGGTGAGATCGTTACTTTAATACAAGAATCAAGAAAAAAATTTGATGGTTTAATTATTAATGCTGCTGGATTTACTCATACATCTGTAGCTATAAGAGATGCTTTAGACTTATTTAAAAAACCCATAATTGAACTTCATATTTCAAATATCTATAAAAGAGAGGAATTTAGACACAAATCGCTTATTAGTGATATAGTAACCGGAGGAATATTTGGATTAGGTGCTGATGGATATATTTTAGCCATAATTTCTATGCAAAAGCTTTTACAAAAATGAAAATAGATAAAAAAGTAATTGAAGAATTAAGCAGCTATTTAGACGAATTTAATCTAACAGAGATTGAATATACAGACAAAGATATAAAAATTAAAGTTTCGAAAAATAGTCTATCCGTAAATCAACAACCAATTAATTTATCTCCGACACCAGCGATCAATATTAGTTCTGATATTGGTAAAACTCAAAAATCTAAAACTGGAATTGAGGTTACGTCACCATTAATTGGTACCGCTTATCATGCACCAGAACCTGGAGCTAAAAAATTTGTAGAAATTGGAAAAAAAATAAAAAAAGGTGACACAATTATGATTGTTGAAGCAATGAAAACAATGAATCACGTTCCATCAACTGCTGATGGAATTGTAAAAGAAATATGTGTTGAAGATGGTCAACCTGTTGAATACGGTCAAACCATTATCATCTTAGAATAATGTTCAAAAAAATTTTAATTGCAAACCGTGGGGAAATTGCGGTTAGAATAATTAGAGCTTGTAAAGAATGGGGTATTGCAACTGTAGCAGTTCATTCTGATGTTGATAGAGACAGTATGCATGTGAGATTGGCAGACGAAAGTGTTTGTATTGGATCTCATCAACCTGCAAATAGTTATTTAAATATTCCAGCATTAATGTCGGCGATCGAACTTACTAAAGCAGAAGCAGTTCATCCTGGATATGGTTTTCTTTCAGAAAATGCAAATTTTGCAAGAGTGCTTGAAGAAAATAACATAAAATTTATTGGAGCTTCTTCGAAACTAATTGAAATGATGGGAGATAAAATTCAAGCAAAACGAATTGCTAAAGAAAACGGTTTACCTGTCATAGAAGGATCTGAAGGTGGCGTAAGAGATATAGATGAAGCAAAAGAGCTATGTAAAAAAATAGGATTCCCTGTTTTAATCAAAGCTTCTGGTGGCGGTGGAGGAAAAGGAATGAAAATAGTCAATAAAGAAGAGGAATTTGAAACTTTATTTTCAACTGCTAAAACCGAAGCACAAAAATATTTTGGTAATGATGAAGTCTATATTGAAAAATTTTTTCAAAATCCAAGACATATAGAAGTTCAGATTTTAGCTGGAAAAAATAGAACTGTGCATTTACATGAAAGAGACTGTTCAGTTCAGAGAAGGCATCAAAAATTAATTGAGGAAACACCAAGTCCAGTTTTGAACGATGAAATTAGAAAAGAACTTTTTGAAAAAACTGTAAATATGGTCAGTAAAATTGGTTATGAAGGTGCTGGAACTGTAGAATTTATATATGAAGCAGGAAAATTTTATTTTTTAGAGATGAACACCCGAGTTCAAGTTGAACATCCTGTTACTGAAATGGTTACTGGAGTAGACATTATTAAAGAGCAAATCTTTATTGCTTATACTGGGGAAACAGCATTAAAACAAACTGACATCAATCCTAGAGGGCACGCAATTGAATGTCGCATTAATGCTGAAGATGCTAGTAAAAATTTTCAACCCTCTCCTGGGACAATTGGGATGTGTCACCAGCCATCAGGATTTAGAACACGAGTAGATGG
>JAYPCR010000014.1:0-14988 GCA_038124805.1 Candidatus Pelagibacteraceae bacterium | reverse complement strand
TAGCAAGTACTGTTACATTGATGGATTTAACAGGTGTAGCTAAATATATTATCTCCACCACTTTTAAACCTATTGAAGTATTTGTTGTTGCAGGTGGAATTTATTTATTTATGACTTTTTGTGTTCATAATTTAATAAAATTTTTAGAAAAAAAATTTAGTTATCAATAAAGTGAAAAAATATCTTAACAATAAACAAATTGATGATTATCAAAAATTAGGTGTTATTGTTATTAAGGGCATTTTTAAAGATTGGATTGAAACATTAAAGATAGGATTTGATAAAGTTTTAGCCGAACCTAGTATTCATGGAAGAGAAAATGTAACCACAGAAAATTCTGGAAGGTTTTTTGAAGATTATTGTAATTGGCAAAGAATTACTGAATTTAAAGAGTGTATTTTTAAGTCACCTGCAGCACAAATTATATCTGAAGCGACCGGATCTAAATCTGTACAATTATTTCATGAACATATTTTTATAAAAGATGCTGGAACACAAAAAGAAACACCATTTCATCAAGATATGCCTTATTATTGTATCGATGGAAATCAAACAGGAAGTTTTTGGATCCCATTAGATAAAGTTGAAAAAAATAATAATTTAAAATTGATATTAAAATCTCATCATTGGCCAAAATTAATAAAACCTACAAAATGGTCGAATAATAATTCTTGGTATTCTGAAAATGATGATTTTATGGAAATGCCTGATATAAAAAAAATAGAAAAAGATATTTTTGTTCCAGATTTAGAACTTGGAGATGCTGTATTGTTTAATTTTAAAATTGTCCATGGCTCAGATGCAAATTTAACTTCATCGCAAAGAAGAGCATTTTCTATGAGATTTATTGGAGATGATGTTAAGTTTTTAAAAAGAAATGGACCAACTTCCCCGCCTTTTGATGGAATTAATCTTATGAATGGTGACAAAATGAGAGCCGATTGGTTCCCAGAAGTATTTAATAGTTAGTATATTCTTTAATTTCTTTAATTTTTGAACCTGTAAGATTGTTAATCTCTAATTTTATTTTAGCTCTATCATCATTTAAAAAATGAACATCTCTAGAAAGTTTAATAAATTTTTCTCCAAAATCTTTGTCTTGTTCACATTGTCTTTTATCATCTTCAATTACCCATAGCTTTGCATTAATTTCTTTTAGAGAATTAAATAATTCTTGAAGTTTTGAATTTGATTGAACATTTTTTTCTAATTGATTTTTTAAAATTGAATGTTCTGCGTTGATAAACTCTAGTTTATTTGGATCTTTAATTTTGCCTTGTTTGATTTCAAGAATAGATATTTTATCCAATAATTCACCCACAGATACTTCAACTATAATTTTATTCATAAAAAAAAATACTATGTTAAATTATTTAAATTATGTCTAATATTTTAATAATTAAACATGGTTCTTTAGGAGATATAGCCCAAGCAAGTGGTGCTATTCAAGATATTTATGAAAATCATTCTAATGATCAAATTCATATACTTACAACTAAACCTTATTTTGAATTATTCAAAAAAAACCCCAATATTCACAATGTTATTTTAGACAAAAGATTATCAAGATTTAATTTGATTTATTTGTATCTGTTAATGAGAAATCTTAAAAAATTTAATTTTAGTAAAGTTTATGATTTACAGAATTCTTCAAGAACTTCATTTTATAAAAATGTTTTATTTCCTAAATCTGATCATACTGTGTGGTCAAGTTCGATTACTACATTGCCTAAAGATATAGCTAAAGAAGAATTTGATAAAAATCCAGTATTGGATCGTTTTACTCATCAATTAAAAACTTCAAATTTATCTATAAGACATACTATGAACCCAGATTTTAGTTGGGCCTGCACAAATATTGATCAAATTAAAAAAAATTATGATTTAGATAAATATATTGTTTTATTTCCATTTTGCTCAGAACATTTATTGATTAAAAGATGGCCCTTTTATAATGAATTAATTCAATTAATTAAAAATAAATATAAAGATGAATTTAAAATTATTACTGCACCCGGTCCATCTGAAATTAAAAATTCCAAAGAATTTGATGCTCAACCGATTTTAGTTAACAATAATTCTCTTGATATTTCACAGCTTGCGACACTTATAAAAGATAGTGCTTTTGTAGTAGCTAATGATACTGGCCCAGCACACATGGCTGCACATTTAAATTCAAAAGGATTAACATTGTTTGGTAAACATACAACAGCTTATAAAGTAAGTATTGAAAGAGAAAATTTTAAAGCTATTCAAGTAAATGATTTGTACAAATTAAGTGCTGATAAAGTATTTGAAAAATTAGTACAAAAAATTAATTAATAATTTTTTTGTATTGTTCAATAATTTCAGACCATTGAAATTTTTTTACAAAATTTTTTGCATTAGATCCGTATTCTAAATATTTTTTGTTTTCTAGCATTGCAATTAATGATGAATAAATTTCATCTAAATTATTACCATCACAAATAAGACCTGTTTTTTCATTATCTATAGCATCCGATGCGCCACCATCTTTACCGCCAAGCGATGGAATACCATATTGAGCAGCCTCAACATAAGCAATACCAAAACCCTCAACAGAACTTTTGTGAATAACGGAAGGCATTACAAAGATATTAGATTTTGCAATTAGGGCATTTTTTAAATTATTACTAATATCTTTAAAAAACATTACTTGGCCTGAAAGATCTAGTTCATTAACTAGTTTCTTAATATTATTTTCTTCATCACCATAACCAATACAAATGTAGACTATATCGGGGTAAATTTGTTTTAAATTTCTAAGAGCCATAATTATTTTTTCATGATTTTTTCTTTTATCAAATCTTGAAACAGTAATTAACCTTGGCGTTTTTATTTTTAGTAAACTTTCAACTTTATCTAAGGATTTTTTGTCTAGTTGATCTGAAGGATCTACACCAGGATTAATTACTACAATTTTTTGTTCTAACACCCCAAGTTCTATCGCAAGATTTTTTGTGTAATGAGAATTGGCAATTACTTTTTCAACATTATTCAATACAGTTAAAATTCGTTTGTTAATACTTGAACCCTTTGGATGATTAATTTCTTTACCATGTATCAAACAATATTTTTTTCTTGAAGTCTTAATTAATTCTAAACTTTTCCAATGATCCGCTATAATTCCTTGAACTTTGTTTTCTTTTAAATATTCGTTTATTAATTGAGCTTTTCGAAACTTTCTAAGAAGTTTAATTCCTCCAACTCTTTCAATTGAAAATGTTGCCTGTTCATCAAATTTTTTATGCTCATTATGATAATCAGCGAAAACTTTAATTAAATAATTCTTAGAAAGCTCATGAGATAAACCCCACATTAAACTTTGCATACCCCCAATTTCTGGAGGAAAACTTCTGGTTATTATTAAATACATTAATTATTTTTCCACTTAATGCTGCATCCAATACTTGGAGTTTGTTTGCGAGGACCTTGTCCTGTTTCAGCAATACTTTGCATTGCTAATTTTAATTCAGTGTCTTTATTACGGACTGGTACTAAATTTTTAAGTTCCATAATTCTTCCACGATATTGAAGTTTTAAATCTTTATTGTAACCAAAAAAATCTGGAGTACATACTGCGCCATAAGTTTTGGCTATCTCTTGAGATTCATCATAAAGATAAGGGAAACCGAAATTATTATTATTTGCAAAGTCGATCATATTTTCAAATGAATCTTCAGGATAATTTGTTGGATCATTCGCTGAGATTGCAACAGCATTAATTCCAATTTTTTTTAGTTCATTACAATCATCAACCAAGTCTTTAATAATAGCTTTCACATAAGGACAGTGATTACAAATGAACATTATTAAAGTTCCTTTTGACCCTTTGATGTCATTAAGTGAAATAAGCTTATTTTCTGTAGATTTTAATTTAAAATCAAAAGCACTTTTATCAAAATCACAAATTGGTGTTTGTAATGGAGGCATAATAGATATTATATAGGATATGTTTTACGATTTGGAAAATAAAAAAGTTCAAAATTCAGGTGAAAATTGGGTAGCACCAAATGCCACAATTATAGGTGACGTTACATTAGAAAAAAACTCAAGCATTTGGTTTAATGCTGTTTTAAGAGGTGACATTGAAAATATTTTAATAGGCGAGGGTTCAAATATTCAAGATGGAAGTGTTTTGCATACTGATCCAGGTTGCCCATTAAAAGTTGGAAAAAACGTAACAGTAGGTCACCTAGTCATGCTTCATGGATGCACTATTGGAGATAATAGCTTAATCGGAATTGGTGCAGTTATTTTAAATAAAGCAAAGATTGGTAAAAATTGTATTATTGGTGCTAAAGCTTTAATTACAGAAAATAAAGTTATACCTGATAACTCGTTAGTAGTTGGTTCACCCGGAAAAGTAATTAGAGAAGTCACAGAAGAAGAAAAAAAAGCTGTATTTGAAAATACTAAACATTACCAAGATAATTGGAAAAAATATTCAAAATCAATTTTTTAAATAAGGAGATATTATGCCTGCAGGTTACGTGATTGCACAATTAAAAGTAACAAATTCTGAAAATTATAAAGAATATGTTTCAAAAGTTACTGAGGTTGTAAAAAAATTTGATGGTGAATATTTAGTTAGAAATGGAAAATTTCAGTGCTTTGATGGAGAACAACATTTTCCTAGAATTGTAGTAATTAAATTTCCAACTTATGAAAGAGCGTTAGAGTGGTATAACTCTAAGGAATATGAGCCAGTCAAACAACTTAGGTTAGATAATTCTGAGGGAACGAATATAATTATTGAAGGACTTTAGTATTTTAGGGAACTACCCAGTAATTTTTATTATTTATTAAATCAAATTTAGCTCTTCTGTGGCCTTTGGCTGCTAAATATAACCATTCAATAAATTTTATTTTACATTGAATAACAGTAAAATTTTTATAACCATCTTCACTTTGTTCTTTTGTGTAATCAAAATTATCAAACTCTGGATTTAATCCTGAAGTTGGGTGATCACTTTCAGTGCCTGGACCATTTTCAACTAAGTAACATTTTCTACTAATATGTTGAGTTTTAGACCAAGATTCTTTTGTTATCTCATTGTTATGATTAATAATGCATTCTACTTTTAACCTAACTTGTATTTTTTCATCCTTATCATAAAACAACATTGCAGCATTCTTATTCATTTTTAATTTTTCAATTTTATCTGAGCGAATGTCACTATGAAATTGTAGTAAATTATTTTCTCGATCAGATTTTCTAAGGACTACTATCCTGCCATCAAAATCTGATTGATTACCACAAATAAATATTGGAATTCGAAAAGGCGAATTTCTATTTGTTACTGCATCAACAAGTAATGACCAAATCTTATTCTTTATTTCATCAAAGTTTTCATAGTATGCAGGTTGCATACAGATTTATTTTCTAAATCTTTTAATTAAACTTGAGGTATCCCATCGTTTGCCACCTAATTCTTGAACTTCACCGTAGTATTTATCTACTATTTCAGTAATTGGCAATTGAGCACCATTATTTTTAGATTCTTCCATGGCTATTTTCAAATCTTTTCTCATCCAATCAACCGCAAATCCAAAATCAAACTTATCTTCAATCATAGTTTTATATCGATTTTCCATTTGCCAAGATTGAGCTGCACCTTTTGAAATAACTTCAATAACGTCTTCCATGTTTAATCCAGCTTTCATTCCAAAATTAATTCCTTCTGATAAACCTTGAACAAGACCAGCAATACAAATTTGATTTACCATTTTTGCCAGTTGTCCACTACCAGCACTTCCTAACAACTTCATTTTTTTGCTATAGCAATCAATTATATCTTTAGCTTTATCAAAATTTTCTTGGTCACCACCAATCATAACAGTTAAAGCACCATTTTCAGCACCTGCTTGACCTCCTGACACAGGAGCATCCAAGAATCCAAATCCATTTTTTTTGGAATGATCATAGATTTCTCGAGCAATTGTTGCTGAGGCTGTTGTGTTATCGATATAAACAGCACCTTGTTTTATAGTTTTGAAAATTCCATTCTCTCCAAAGGTTACTTCTCTAAGATCATTATCATTTCCAACACACGTGAATACAAAGTCTGCTCCTTCAGCAGCTTTTGCCGGTGTATCAGCTTTAGAACCTTTATATTCTGAAACCCATTTTTCAGCTTTTGCACCAGTTCTATTATAAACAGTTACATTGTGACCAGCTTTTGATATATATCCAGCCATTGGATAACCCATGACACCTAAACCTATAAAAGCAACATTACTCATATTTAATTTTTTCCTATGTTTAACAGTTTGAATTTTAAAGTTATTTTATTTGGCTTTATTTTTACATTTTTTTCTAGTTTTGGACAGAGTTTTTTTCTTGGATTGTTTAATTCAAGTATAAGAGATGCTTTATCAATAACACATGGGCAATTTGGTTCTATTTATGCATCAGCAACATTGTTGAGTAGTTTTATTTTAGTTTGGATTGGAAAAAAAATTGATGATGTAAATATTCTAAAATTTTCATTTTTTGTAATAATTTTACTAGCATCATCAAGTTTTATTTTTTCTAAAATTTCTTCAGTAATTTTTCTTTTTTTTTCAATTTTTTTAATGAGATTGTCTGGACAAGGTTTAATGTCTCACACAGCTACAACAACTATTTCAAGATATTTTGATAGAAGCAGAGGAAAAGCATTAAGCACGACATGGCTTGGTTTATCTTTTGCAGAATTTACACTACCATTATTTATTGTATTTTTATTGAGTATAGTTGAATGGAGAAATATTTGGGTTTCAATTTCAATTATAGTTATTTTAATCTTACCTTTAGCTTCATTTTTTTTAGTCAAGAACATTAATCTAGAATCTAGAGAAGTTTCCTCTAAAGAAAAAATAATTGAAAAAGAAATTAAACAATGGAAAAGAATAGAAGTTCTTAAAGATTATAGATTTTATATCATCTGTCTTAACATGCTGGCTATGCCTTGGATTGCTACCGGTACTTTTGTCTATCAATCTTTTATTTCAACTTCAAAAGATTGGGGGCCTTATATAATTGCACAATCATTTATGGTATATTCAGTATTATCAGTCATCACTTTATTTATATCAGGTTTTTTAATTGACAAATTTAGTAGCAGAAAATTATTAATCTTTATGAATATTCCTCTTTTGTCATCAGCTTTTGTTCTTTTTTATTTTAATAATCCTATTTCATCTTTTGTTTTTTTAGGTTTAATTGGTATTTCTAATGGTTTAGCAAATGTACTAGGCTCAGCTACATGGGCTGAAATTTATGGTGTAAAATTTATTGGCTCAATAAAAGCATTAACCACAGCAATGATGGTTTTTTCAACTGCTTTTGGAACAGCTTTATTTGGGATTCTTATAGATAAAGGTTTTTCAATTGAACAAATTGCTCTAGTTTCTGCTAGCTATATTTCAGTAGCTATAATTGCTTTGTTTTCTATAAAAAATAAGCTTCATCCTCATTATATATAAAAAATCTCCTTGATTTTTTAACTTTCACTGTATAGATACTGCGCATGGCAAGAGTTACCGTAGAAGACTGTATCGATAAAGTTGAAAGTCCATATGAATTAGTTTTAGTTGCAAAAGAGAGAGCTACGCAACTTAATGCAGGAATTGAACCAACTTTAGATAGAGATAATGATAAAAACACAGTTATAGCTTTAAGAGAAATTGCTGAAGAAAAAATTAAAGTAGCGGATTTAACAGATAGCGCAGTTTATAAACTTAGAAAACATGTTGAGCAAATCGATGATGGTTCTGAGGATGATGAAGAAGTAGGTGATGATTTTGAAAGTTTATACAAGGGTGAAATTTCAAAAAGTGGAACACCAATATTGCCGTCTAAAAGAGCTAGAAAAACTCCTGAAAAAATTCAAGTATCACAAGATGATATTGCAGAATTATCTGAAACAGCAGAACCTGATATTGATCCGGTAGTGGATGGAGATACAGGTACAATTGAAGATGAAGTGTCACTTGATGATGTGTCAGGTGCAGAAAATTTTGAAGACGAAGATACTTCTAACTCATAAAAAAATAATATAAAATCAAATCATGAATAGGAAAGTCTCAGTTGCTCCTATGATGGATTGTACAGATCGTCATGAACGATTTTTTTTAAGATTAATCTCAAAAAATACTTTGCTTTATACCGAAATGGTAGTTTCAGAAGCTATCAATAGAGGAGATAAAAAAAAATTATTAGAGTTTAATATTAATGAAAAACCTGTTGCACTTCAAATTGGTGGTTCTTCACCAAGGCTTTTAGCAGAGGCATCTAAAATAGGTGAGGACTTTGGTTATGATGAAATTAATTTAAATCTAGGTTGTCCGAGTAAAAAAGTAGAAAAAAATAAATTTGGTGCTTGCTTGATGAAAGAACCTAATTTAGTTGCAGATTGTTTAAGTAAAATGCAATCAGCAACAAAATTACCAGTAACTATCAAAACTAGGATTGGATACGATAATGTAGAAGATTACGAAAATTTTTATAATTTCATCTCAACTTTGAGAGATACAGGTGTTAAAACTTTTATTATACATTCAAGAAAAGCAATATTAGGAAAATTTACTCCTAAACAAAATTTGAATATTCCACCACTTAAGTATGATTATGTCTATAATCTTAAAAAAGATTTTCCAAATGAAGAAATTATAATTAATGGAGGCATAACCTCAACTGATGAAATCAAATCTCATTTAACAAAAACTGATGGAGTAATGATTGGACGTGCTGCTTATCATACACCTTATCTTTTAGCAGAAATTGAAAAAGAAATTTTCAATAATGAAGATATACCTAGTCGACAAGAAGTTATCGAAAATTTAATTCCTTACATAAGAGAAGAAATAAAAAAAGGAACAAGATTAAATCAAATTATGCGACATACGCTTGGTTTATTTCATGGTCAAACCGGTGCTAGTTATTGGAAAAGATATTTAAGTGAAAATATGTGCGTTCGAGACGCAGATGTTAAAAAGATAGATCACATCATGGATAAAATTAAATATAACAATGTCGACAGAAACGTAGGGCAATTTGCTTAATACAATTTTATCAAACGAATATACTTATTTAATTTTTCTTATGGCTTTAACAGCAGTACCCGTTGGCTTTGTTGCTGGCCTTTTTGGTATAGGAGGAGGATTAATTACAGTTCCTTTTCTTTATTATATCTTCAATACTGCTGGAATTAATCCAGATTATATAATGCATTTAGCAGTCGGTACTTCTTTTGCCATAATTATTCCAACCTCAACTGTTTCAGTGATGACTCATCATAAATTTAAAGCTGTAGACTTTGATATTGTAAAAAGTTATGGAATTTATGTAGTACTAGGTGTTATTTTTGGAACAATCTTTGCAGCATCTTTAAAAACAAAATCTCTAGTTTTATTTTTTTCAATTGTCATATTATTGTTAGGAATTTATTTGTTATTATTAAAAGAAAAAGAAACTAACATTACTCTTGAAATAAAATTACATCTTAAAATTATACTAGGTTTTTTAGCAGGATTTATATCAGCTCCAATGGGAATAGGAGGGGCTGTAATGAATGTACCAATTTTAAAATTTTTTGGTTACTCTATAAATAAAGCTATTGGCAGTGCTGCAGCAATCGGTTTTTTGATTGCGTTATTTGGTGCAACAGGATTTTTGATTTCAGGAAGTTATTTGGATACCGACATACCATTAAGCATAGGCTTTTTGAATATTCCTGCTTTTTTAATTTTTATTCCCATCACAACTTTTATGGCAAGAATAGGAGCAAGAACAGTTCATAAAATTGATAAAAAAAAAATTAGTAAATATTTTGGAATATTTCTTTTAGTAATTGCTTCTAAATTTTTATATGAATATTTAAAATTATAATATGTCAAATAGAGTTAATAAAAATTTTATTAAAACTTCACATTTAGTGACTAAACTAAAATTATGTTCTGTTAGATTAATTGATAATCAAAAATTTCCATGGATAATTTTAGTGCCTAATAGAATTAATGTTACAGATATTACTGAGCTTAAGACTAAGGATCAAAATTTATTAATGAAAGAAATAGTGTTTTGTAGCAAAATAATGAAAAAAGTTTTTAAAACAAAAAAATTAAATGTAGAAAAAATAGGAAATATTGTTCCACAGCTACATATTCATATAATTGCAAGAAATAAGAATGATAGTTCTTGGCCTTTGTCAGTATGGGTGGTTAAGGGTAAAAATTATTCAACCAAAGTTTTAGAGGAAACTTTAATTAAGCTAAAGAAATCTTTTATATAAAAAAAAGAGGTGACTTCAGTCTCCCTCCATCACCTCAAAATCAAATTAAACGATTCTCTGTTAAAACTTGAACACCTTATAATTGAATCTTTTATTTATTAACCCTAAAGAAAGCCTTCTTATAGATTAAATTTTTTGGTCGTATTCACCTATTTTCCCTGTTTTTTGAAGCAAATCATCAATAAAATCAAAGATTTTCTTCATTCTATCATTTGAGGTGGGGCTTTCAGTTACGATAACAAGTGATGGTTTGTTTGATGAGGCTCTTATCAGGCCCCAAGAGCCATCTTCAAAAGAAAATCTAATACCATTTACAGTAAGTATTTCTGTAATTTCTTGTCCGTCTATTTTAACTTTGTTATTTTTAATCTCACTAACTTCTTTTACCAATTGATCTACAACTTGATATTTTTCCTCATCTTTACAGAAGGGTGCCATTGTAGGAGTTTGAAAGGTGTTTGGTAATTCTTTAATTATGTCACTCATCTTTTTATTTTGGTTATTCAATAAATGACAAACATGTATTGCTGAATTTATTCCATCATCGTATCCATAACCTAGTGGTTGATTAAAAAAGAAATGACCACTTTTTTCAAAGCCAGCTAAAGCTTTTTCAGTATTAACTTTTCTTTTGATATGAGAATGTCCTGTTTTCCAATAAATAGTTTCACAATTATTTTTTAGCAAAATTTTATCTTTTGAATATAAACCTGTAGATTTTACATCTACAATAAATTTAGAATTATTGTGTTTTGTAGATAAATCTCTTGCAATTAACAGTCCTATCTTATCTGAAAAGATTTCATTTCCTTCATTATCTATAACTCCTACTCGGTCACCATCTCCATCAAAACCAAAACCCACATCGGCATTATTTTCTTTAACAGCGGTAGCTATAGCATGTAACATTTCTAAATCTTCTGGATTTGGATTATATTTAGGAAAAGTCCAATCTAAATTACAATCAAGCTCAATCACTTCACATCCAATACCTCTTAATATATCAGGTGCAAATATACCAGCTGTACCATTTCCACAGGCAACAACAGCTTTTATTTTTTTTGTAATTTTATTTTTCTTAATTAATTCTTCTTTATAAATTTCTTGAAATTTAATGATTTCTTTTTCTTTTCCTTGACCTTTAATAAATTCTTCATTCAAAGTTATCTCTTTTAATTCTTTCATTTCTTCTGGTGCATGAGTTAGCCCTTTTTTGATACCCATCTTTACACCAGTCCATCCATTTTCATTATGACTTGCTGTAACCATTGCGATAGCATCAGCATTGAGATTGAATTGAGCAAAGTAAACCATTGGAGATAATGATAATCCAATATCTTCAACATAACACCCAGTTGAAACTAATCCTTTTTTTAAAGCTGACTTGATTTCTTCACTGTAGGATCTGTAATCATGTCCAACTATTACTCTTGGATTATTTTTTTTTGTATGATTTATAATTTGTGTGCCTAATCCTTTACCAAGATTCTCTATTCCAATTAAGTTAATGTCTTTTTCATACAACCATCGCGCGTCATATTCTCTAAAACCAAATGGATCTATTTTTAAGTTTGTTGTCATCACTTACTTTCTTACATTTATTTTTATTTTTTTATTGAATTTTTTTTTTACTGTTCTATAAATGTTCTGTTGATATATAATTTATATAGTATATTAAGCTTTTGAGCATACAACATATAGTTGTTTAAGCCAAAATAACAAAATATAATAAACAAATATGAACAAGATTCTGTCTCAAGCACTTAAGAAAGCTGTCTCTGAATATAGTCCAAATATTAGCGAAGTTTCGAAAGACAAGAGACCAGATCTTTTTTCTCTAAATAATGAAACTGAACTATTTCAAAATGATAAAGGTATCATTATCAAAATTGATCGTTCACGAGATGCAAATTTAACTGATTTTGGTAAAGCGACTTTAAAAGATAGATACTTAGGTCACAACGAATCTTACCAAGATTTATTTGCAAGAGTTGCGAGCACATATTCAGATGACAATTTACATGCTCAAAGAATTTATAATTACATTAGCAACCTTTGGTTTATGCCAGCAACACCAGTTCTTTCAAATGGAGGAACTAAAAGAGGATTACCGATTTCATGTTTTTTAAATGAAGCATCAGATAGTTTGGGTGGCATACTTGATCTTTGGAGTGAAAATGTTTGGTTAGCTGCTAAAGGTGGAGGAATAGGTAGTTATTGGGGCAACTTAAGATCTATAGGTGAAAAAATTGGTAAAGTTGGAAAAACATCTGGAATAATTCCATTTATTAAAGTTATGGACTCTTTAACTATGGCAATTAGCCAAGGTTCTTTAAGGAGAGGGTCTGCAGCATGTTATTTGCCAATTGATCATCCTGAAATTGAAGAATTTATTGAAATGAGAAGACCAACTGGTGGTGATCCAAATAGAAAAGCATTAAATTTACATCATGGTGTTTTAGTTTCAGATGCATTTATGCGTGCAGTAGAAATGGATGAACAGTGGGCATTAAAAAGCCCAGCTGATGGTTCAATACAACAAACTATTTCTGCAAGAAATTTATGGATTAGATTATTGACTGCAAGAATTGAAACTGGGGAGCCATATATAATTTATATTGATACTGTTAATAGACAAATCCCACAGCATCACAAATTAGCAAATTTAACTGTTAAAACTTCTAATCTTTGCAGCGAAATTACTTTACCAACTGGAATTGACAAAGATGGTAACGATCGAACAGCTGTTTGTTGTTTGTCATCTTTGAATTTAGAAAAGTACGATGAATGGAAAGATGATGAGTTAATTATAAGTGATGTAATGAGATTTTTAGATAATGTTTTGTCTGATTTTATTAACAAAGCACCAGATCAATTTAAAGATGCAAAATATTCTGCAGAAAGAGAAAGAAGTGTTGGTTTGGGTGTTATGGGTTTTCATTCATATTTGCAACAGCATAGAATTCCACTTGAGTCTGTAATGGCTAAAGCTTGGAATAAAAAAATATTTAAACATATTCATGAAAAAGTAAATCAAGCATCAAAAGATCTAGCTGAGGAAAGAGGCCCTTGCCCTGATGCCGCTGATTATGGATACAAAGAGAGGTTTTCTAATAAAACTGCAATAGCGCCAACTGCGTCTATTTCAATTATCTGTGGTGGAGCCTCTCCAGGAGTTGAGCCAATTGCAGCAAATAGTTATACCCATAAAACATTATCTGGATCATTTAATGTGAGAAATAGATATCTTGAAGAAATTCTTGAAAAACATGGCAAAAACAATGAAGAGGTTTGGTCAAGCATTACTACTAATCAAGGATCAGTTTCTCATTTAGATTTTTTAACTGATTTAGAAAAAGATGTATTTAAAACTGCATTTGAATTAAACCAAGCTTGGATAATTGAGCTAAGCGGAGATAGAACGCCATATATATCTCAAGCTCAATCAATTAATTTATTTTTACCAGCCGATGTTCACAAAAAAGAACTTCATAAAATTCATTTTGATGCATGGAAGAAAGGTTTAAAAAGTCTTTACTACTGTAGATCAAAATCAATTCAAAGAGCTGAAAATATTAATGATGCAAAATCAACAGATATTTTAGCTAATGTTTATAAAAGCAAATCTAATACAAACAACGAACCAGAATACGAGGAATGTTTATCATGTCAGTAGCAGAAAAAATTATTAATGAAAATAAACAATTAAAAAAAAATAATAATGGTTTATTAGTCGGTAACCCAGTTTATAAACCTTTTAGATATCCTTGGTGCTATGATGCTTGGTTAACTCAACAAAGAATCCATTGGTTACCAGAAGAAGTTCCGCTTGGCGATGATGTGAGAGATTGGCAAAAAAATTTAAGCGCATCAGAAAAAAACTTGTTAACACAAATTTTTAGATTTTTTACTCAAGCTGATGTTGAAGTGAGTAATTGTTATATTCGTCACTATATGAATGTCTTTAAACCTACTGAAGTTTTAATGATGATGTCAGCTTTTGCTTCAATGGAAACGGTTCATATAGCAGCGTACTCTCATTTGTTAGATACAATTGGAATGCCAGAGTCAGAATATTCTGCGTTTATGAAGTATAAAGAAATGAAAGATAAGTATGATTATATGCAAGGATTTGATGTAAAATCTAATCACGATATCGCTAAAACTATTGCTGTGTTTAGTGCTTTTACTGAAGGTTTACAATTATTTGCAAGTTTTGCTATTCTATTAAATTTTCCAAGACATAATAAAATGAAGGGGATGGGCCAGATAGTAACATGGTCTGTTAGAGATGAAACATTGCATTGTAATTCTATGATAAGATTGTTTAAAGATTTTATTAAGGAAAATCCAGAAACATGGACCCCACAATTAAAAAAAGAAATTTATGAAGCATGCAGAACTATAGTTGAACATGAAGATGCTTTTATAGATTTAGCTTTTCAAATGGGTCCAATGCAAGGATTAACTGCTCAAAATGTAAAAGATTATATTCGATTTATAGCAAACAGAAGATTAGATCAGTTAGGATTAGAAAGAATATATGACATTGATAAAAATCCATTAACTTGGTTGGATACAATGTTAAATGCTGTTGAACACATGAACTTCTTTGAAGGTAGAGCTACCGAATATTCTAAAGCCTCCACACAAGGAACTTGGGCTGAAGCATTTAGTTAAATTATGGAAA
>JAYPCR010000013.1:0-16093 GCA_038124805.1 Candidatus Pelagibacteraceae bacterium | reverse complement strand
CCTCTTGGATCTGTAAATCTTAAATCTACAAACTCAGCTTCTTTTTCTTTAATAAATTTTAAAACGTTACTTGCACTCATTTTTGCTCCTAAATTAATTTTGTTTGAGGCTAACTACCAAAAAATATGAAATAAATAATGTACTTTTTATGGATAACACCTATGCAAATTTTACATAAGTATCAGTTTAAAATGTAGATTTTAGCTATATAAATAGCTCATTTCAATGGATTCAATACTAAGTAAAGAGCCGGTTCAAAGAGCGAGTAAAGCTCTTAAAGATTTTAACCAAAATCTAAATATAATTTGTTTAGATCAAACAGCAAAAACTGCACAAGATGCTGCTACAGCTTTAAGTTGTAGCGTAGGAGCAATTGTAAAAAGTCTATTGTTTAAAGCTTCTGATACTTTTCTTCTATGTTTAGTATCTGGAAATAAAAAATGTTCATTAAATAAGTTAAAAAAAATTTCAGAAATAAAAGATATATCAATGGCATCACCCGATGATGTTAAAAGAATAACAGGCTATACCATCGGAGGAGTGTCACCAGTAGGACATTTAGAAAAACTCAAAATTTATTTAGATAGTACTTTAGAACAATTTAAGGATATATATGCTGCAGCAGGTCATCCTAATTGTGTATTTAAAATTAGTTTTATTGATTTGCATAAAATGACTAATAGTGAAATCGCAGACATTACTGAATGAGACAACCTAAATTAATCGATTATCTCTTATTAACTTTTTTGGCAGTAATTTGGGCTTCAGCTTTTTTTAATATAAAAATTGCTACGTATTCATTTGGTCCTGTTACAATTGCATTCTTAAGAGTTTTTTTTGGGTCAATCCCCGTTTTACTTCTTTGTTATTTTAAAAATATAAAGATAGAAGCATTTTCAAAAGATTGGCATTGGTTTGCAATGATTGGATTCATAAATCTTGTAGCACCTTTTTTTTTAATAGCTTATGGAGTTAAATCAGTTCAGAGTAATTTAGCTGCAATTTTAATGTCAACAACTCCATTAAGCTCTACAATCTTAGGACATTTTTATACTCAGAATGAAAAATTTAATTTAATTAAAACAATTGGAATTTTAATTGGTTTTTCAGGAATAGTATTTTTATTTTCTGACAATCTATTAATAGATGACAATAATTTTATTTCTGCATTACTAATACTTTTAGGCTCAACTTGTTATGTGGTTGGGGGTGTATTAACTCTTAAAATAAGTAAAAAGAGAAATGAAAATGTAACTGGTTCAATATTAATTTGGGCTGTAATTATTTTATTACCACTCGTTAGTATTATTGAGAAACCATGGCAAAATATTCCAAGATTAGACTCAAGTATTTCAGTAGTATATCTAGGAGTAGTATCAACGGGACTAGCGTGGTTGTTGAGATTTAGAATTTTAAAAAATAATGGTTTAATTTTTCAATCACAAGTTTCTTACTTAATTCCAATTTTTGGTACAATTTTAAGTTATATTTTTTTAAAAGAGCTTATTACTACTAAAGTTTTAGTATCTCTAATTGCTGTTGTTATTGGTATTTATTTTGTAAAAAAAGGGGACAAGAAAAAAACTATTTAAGTTTTGCTAACTGTTCTATGTGAGCAGGACGTGTTTCACAACAACCACCAAGAATAGTTGCTCCCATGTTTTTAAATTCTTTTGCAAATTCAGCTAACTTCATTGGATTAAGATCTTCTCTTTTTCCAAGAAATTCATTTGGGTTACCTTTGCTTTTTGTATAATTATAAGTATATCCATCATTAGGTTTAGTTGTTTTAAAAGCGTTTATTTTAAACCCAAATGGAACATGTAGACTTTTAATTTCCTCTAAATTTTCTTTATATGTTTCAGGAGAAACACATGACAGCATTATTCCAAGTAGATTTTGATCTTTACATAATTCTTTAAAGTCTGAAATTCTTTCACCACTAGGTAAATTTTTTCCTTCAGATATATGAATTCCAAATAAATATGGTTTTTTAAATTCTTTTATAGCATCTTTCGCAATTTCAAATTCTCTTACGCTACTTAAAACATCGAAATAAAAAAAATCACTATAAGGATTTATTAATTTTGCCTGTTCATAAAAATTATTAAAAATTATTTCTTTTGTTCGATCGTCGGCTTCATAAGTTAAATGTTGAGGAGGTAATCCACCAGCTATAAGCACATGTGGATATTGTTTTTTTGCAAGCACAGCAATTTCTCCTGCTTTTTTAATTAAGTATTCCATTTTATCTTCAACACCATTTTGCTTTAGCCTAGATCTTCTGGTAGTGAAAGTTGCAGTTACTATTACTTCAGCCCCAGATCTAATAAAATCTAGATGTGTATCTAATAACAATTGATGATATTCTTTTTGTAACAATGCATTTGCGCTCCATAAAGTGCCATTAGGCTTCATGCCTCTAGCCAAAAGCTCTTGTCCCATACCACCATCAAGAATTCTAGTTTGTTTAAAAAAATTTAAATCCATTATTTTTTTAAAGTAATTTTTGCATTGAAAGAAAAAGACCTTCTTTCTCCATCTTTATTAAAAGGGTAGGCTGTATGCATCAAATAATTCGGAAATAAAATTAAATCTCCAACTTTAGGTACAACATTGTATATGCTTTTACTTAAAAATGCTCTTTGACCATTAACAAAATCAATTGTGCCATTTGTTCGGATTTTTTTATTTTTAACCATTTGATTATTCGTCATATTTTTTGGCAATTTAATATAACCAACACCTGATAAATCTCCCTCATGATAATGAATTGGATTGTATTCACCTTTGTATTGTCTAACAACCCAAAGGTTTAAAATATCTATTCTTTTAATATTTTTAATACCTTCATTCTTTAAAAATTTTTCAATTATTTTTTTTAAATATGATGAGTAATTTTTTTTTATATATTCATTTGAAAAATTTACTTCATTTTGAATTTGGCTAGCCAATTTTGAACTGTAATCTTTTTTCTTAGATTTTGAAACACCATCAAACTCTTTATTCAATTTATTTATAAATGTTTTAGAAATTCTAGTTTTTCCTATTGATGGACCAAAGGGTTTTAAGTTTTTCATTATTTTGTTTGAATACCTTATAATTTTATTTAATCAACTTTATCATATTAATTTAATGCCCATTCTTATTGCTACAAAAATAACTAAACAAGCAGTGACTATAGCTAACGATCTGTTTGAAAAAATTTTTAAATTTATGAAGTTTCCAATTTGACCACCTATAAAAACTACTACAAATAGTAGCCAATAATTTAAAATTTGTTCATAAACACCGTCTTTTGTAAGTTGTCCAAGCACCCCAGATATAGAATTTATCAATATAAAAAAAGAGGCAGTCGTTACAATTTGTTTTGGTGGTGCAGCTTTAAGCAAAAACAAAATTGGACTTAGGAATATCCCTCCACCAATTCCAACAATGCCTGAGATTAGTCCAAGTATCGAGCCTATAAAAAAAGATAAATATACAGATGATTGAATATATTTTGTTTTTTTTTCTTCATATGATTTATTTTGTATAAGCAGCGATGTACCTGCAATACTTAGAATTAAGAATAATAATATTTCAAATAATTCTTTTTTGATAATTACAGTTCCACCAATAAAAGCAAAAGGAACTGACCCTAATAAATAAGGTATAAGCAATCTAAAATTAAGATTGCCTGCTCTTGAATAATTTATTGAGTTACCAGAGACTACAATTATGTTGCAAACTAAAGCTATTACAGGAAATATAAAATAAGGAATATCCCAAATTAATAAAAGCGCTAAGTAAGTAGAGCCTCCACCAAATCCAACACTTGAATATAAAATTGCTGTTATAAAAAATAAAATTGATAGTATGAACATGTAAAATTTATGAAAGTAAATATAGCACTCTTAACTGTAACAGATACTAGAACTTTTGATAATGATAAATCAGGAGGAATTTTAGTAGATAAAATAAAAGAGGCTAATCATAATTTAGTAGATCGTAAAATTTGCAAGGATAACAAAAGTGATATTGTGAACATACTAAAAGATTGGATTAAGAAATCAGATATTGATGTTGTTATCACTACTGGTGGCACAGGTTTAACTGGAAGAGATATAACACCAGAGGCATTAGATGAAATTGCAGAAAAACATATTACAGGGTTTGGAGAAATTTTTAGATATTTGAGTTTAAAAACCGTTGGCACATCAGCAATTCAATCAAGAGCATGTGCAGTATTAGCTAATGGTAAATATATTTTTGCTTTGCCAGGTTCTTCAGGAGGAGTTACAGATGCCTGGGAAGGAATTCTTAAACATCAATTAGATATAAATCATAAACCTTGTAATTTTGTAGAATTATTTCCAAGACTTAAAGAAAAATAATTATTTCTGATATTTTTCTTTCCATTCTGAATAAGGCATTCCATAGACATGTTTTCTTGCATCAGGATCTGAAATTGTTATTCCTTTTTTTTCTGCTTCTTCACGATACCATTTAGACAAACAATTTCTGCAGAAACCAGCCAAATTCATTAAATCAATATTCTGAACATCTTTTCTATTTCTTAAATGTTCAACTAATCTTTCAAAAGTAGCTGATTGTAATTCTTTTTTTGTATTATCATCCATATATTTTTATTATAAATTAAACTTATGAAACTTTCAGGATCCTATCAAATAAATTTAGAAAAACAAAAAGTTTGGGATGCTCTTAATGATCCCAAAATTCTTCAACAAGCAATACCAGGATGTGAAGAATTTAAAAAAGATTCAGAAACTAAATTTATTGCAAAAGCTACTAATAAAATTGGTCCATTTAATGCAAGTTTTACTGGAGAGGTTGAATTAAAAGATTTGGATCCACCTAATAGTTATAAAATAACTGGCTCAGGTAATTCTCCAGTTGGTTTTGCTTCAGGTGAAGCAAAAGTAAAATTAGAAGATAGTGAAGGTGGCACAAAACTTATTTACGAAGTTGAGGCAAATGTTGGAGGAAAAATTGCACAAGTTGGAGCAAGATTAATAGATATGACTGCAAAAAAAATGGCAGATATATTTTTTGGTAAATTTTCTGAGCTTATTTCTCCTAAAGAAAATTTAGATACCAGCAATATATCAACGAATATTAACTCAAACGATACAAATAAAAATAATAAGATTAATAAAAAATTAATTTATTTAGTTGGTGGAATTGCAGTTTTAGGTATTTTGTATTTTATGATTTAATATAAATTCTACTTTAAGTAGAATTTGTTATTCCTTTTTTTATTGATCTTATAACTATCGTATGATGTAATTCTATTTACCGTAATTAAAAAGGAGTTTTAATGAAAAAAGTTACTCTAGAGGTAAATGGCAAATCCGTAAGTAGAGAGATACCAGATCATACTTTATTATCAGTTTTTTTAAGAGAAAATTTGAATTTAACAGGAACACACGTAGGATGTGATACTAGTCAATGTGGTGCTTGTGTAGTCCATGTTGATGGCAAGTCTATCAAAAGTTGTTCAACCTTAGCAGCAGATGTTGATGGATCTAAAGTTACAACAATTGAAGGACTATCAAAAGATGGAAAACTTCATCCTATGCAAGAAGCATTTAAAAAAATGCATGGATTACAATGTGGTTTCTGCACACCAGGGATGGTAATGAGTGCGGTAGATTTACTACAAACCAAAAAAAATCCTTCAGACTCAGAAATAAGAGAATGGTTAGAAGGTAATATTTGTAGATGTACAGGTTATCAAAATATTGTTGCAGCGGTTAAAGAGGCTGCTGGTAAAATATAATTTATAGGAGGAAAAAATGGCAAGTCTAGTTGGATCAAGAGTAGAAAGAAAAGAAGATAAAAGATTTTTGACTGGTAAAGGAAGATATACTGCAGATATTAATATCGCTAATCAAACCTACGCTGTATTTGTTAGATCTCCTCACGCAAGAGCAAAAATTAATAAAGTAGATACATCAAAAGCACTAAAAGCTTCTGGAGTAGTAGGTATTTTAACAGGTGAAGAAATTGCTAATGATAAAATAGGAGGATTAATTGCTGGTTGGGCAATTAGAAGTGAAGATGGTACTGAAATGAAGGTGCCAGCTAACCCACCATTAGCAAAAGATAGTGTAAATTTCGTAGGTGATCCTATTGCAGTTGTAATTGCTGAAACCTTAGATGAAGCTAAAGCAGCTGCTGAGTTGGTAAATGTTGATTATAAAGTTTTAAAAGCAGTGACTAGTACTGCAGATGCTATGAAGGGCGAAGCTATTCATGACGGTATTGATAAAAATCTTTGCTATGATTGGTTGTTAGGAGACAGAAAAGCAGTAGATGAGGCTTTTTCTAAAGCTGATAAAATTATTAAAGTAGATTTAATTAATAATAGATTAGTTCCTAATGCAATGGAGCCTAGAGCTTGTGTAGTAGATTACAATACAGCTTCAGAGGAAATAACTTTATACACTACTAGCCAAAACCCTCACCTATCTAGATTAATAATGTCTGCATTTGGTGGTGTTGCTCCTGAGAATAAACTAAGAGTAGTTGCGCCAGATGTTGGAGGAGGATTTGGATCAAAAATAAATGTTTATAACGAAGAGATAGTTTGTAGTTGGGCTTCAAAAAAAATAGAAAGACCAATTAAGTGGGTAGCAGAAAGAACAGAATCTTTTTTAACAGATACACATGGAAGAGATCACGTTACTCATGCTGAGTTAGCAGTTACAAAAGATGGTAAGTTTTTAGGTTTTAAAAATGAGACAATTGCAAATCTTGGAGCATATGCAAGAGTATTTGCTACCGTGACACCAACTTATTTATTTGGACCTTGTGCTACTGGAGTTTATGTAATTCCAGCTGCTTACTCAAATGTTAAAGCGGTCTATACTAATACAGCTCCAGTTGATGCGTATCGAGGTGCTGGTAGACCTGAAGCTACTTATACAATTGAAAGATTGGTTGAAAAAGCTGCGATGGAACTAGGGATGGATAAAACCGAAATCAGAATGAAAAACTTTCCAACTCAGTTTCCATTTAAACAGACTTTAGTTCACACAGTAGACTCAGGTGATTACATTGCAGGTTTAGAAAAAGCAAAACAGATGGCAGATTATGCTGGTTTTGCTGCTAGAAAAAAACAGTCTGAAGCAAATGGAAAATTAAGAGGTATTGGAGTTTCATCTTATTTTGAAGCTTGCGGTATAGCACCATCTGCAGCTGTAATGTCGTTAGGTTGCGGAGTTGGTTTATGGGAGTCAGCTGAAATAAGATTTAATCCAACAGGGCAAGTTTCAGTTTTTACTGGTGCTCATAGTCATGGACAAAGTCATGATACAACATTTGCTCAAATAGCAGCAGATGAGTTAGGTGTACCTATAGAAAATATTGATGTTGTTCATGGAGATACAGATAAAAGTACTTTTGGAATGGGTACATACGGTTCAAGATCATTAGCGGTAGGAGGAATTGCAATAGTTAATGCATGCAAAAAAATTATCGCAAAAGGTAAAAGAGTTGCAGCTAAAATGCTTGAAGTCAATGAAGATGAAATTGAGTTTAAAGATGGCGAGTTTGTTGCACTTAAATCTAACAAGAAAAAAACAATAGGTGAAATTGCTTTTGCTTGTTATGTGCCTGGACAAAGAGATGAAATGAAATCTCCAATTCCTGAAGGAGATGAACCAGGTTTAATTGAATCCGCTTTTTATGATCCACCTAATTTTTCATTTCCAGCTGGATCTCATATTTGCGAAGTTGAAATTGATCCAGAAACAGGTCATGTAAGAGTAGACAAATATACAGCAGTTGATGATTTTGGAAGAATTGTTAATCCAAATATTGTTGAAGGACAAGTTCATGGAGGAATTGCACAAGGAATTGGACAGGCTCTTTATGAAAATACTGAGTATGATGAAACAGGACAGTTAATGACTGCTTCTTATATGGATTATACAATGCCTAGAGCGGATAATTTTCCAGAATTTAATTTAGGCTTTACTTGTACTCATGCAACTTCTAACCCATTAGGAGTTAAAGGTTGTGGAGAAGCAGGAGCTATAGCTTCACCTCCAACTGTAATGAATGCAGTTATTGATGCATTAGGTGGTCAAGAAATTTCAATGCCTGCAACAGCTGAGAAAGTTTGGAAAGCTTGTAAGGCTATGAAAAAATCTAACGCTAAAGCAGCATAAGGAGATAAATATGAAAACATTTAATTATCATACACCAAAAGATGTTAAAGAGGCTTCAAGTTTAGCTTCTTCTAGTTCTGCTTTTTTAGCTGGAGGTATGACAACTATTCCATCGTTAAAATTAGGCTTAGCTACCTACAAAGATGTAATTGATATTAAAAAAATAAAAAGTCTTTCAGGGATTAAAGTAACTACTAAGACAGTCACTATTGGAGCTACAACTAAACATGGTGAAGTTGCATCTTCAAAAGATGTTCAAAAAGCTATTCCATCTCTTGCAAAATTAGCTGGAAGAATTGGAGATGCTCAAGTTAGAAATAGAGGCACTATAGGAGGATCAATCTCAAATAATGATCCTTCAGCTTGTTACCCTTCAGCATGTATGGCTCTCAATGCAGTAATTCATACAAATGAGAGAAAAATTGAAGCTGCTAAATTTTTCAAAGGCATGTTTGAAACAGCTTTGAAAAAAGGAGAGTTGGTAGAAGCAGTAGAGTTTCAAATTCCTGAAAAATCAGACTATCAAAAACATCCAAATCCAGCTTCGAGATATGCAATAGTAGGAGTTTATTTAGCAAAACATAAAGATGGTGTTAATGTAGCAATTACAGGAGCAAAATCTTGTGTTTATATTGATAAAGATTTGTCAAAAAAACTCTCTTCAGATTTTTCATCAGCAGCTGTTGATGGAATTGAACTAGATAGTTCTGAAATGAACTCTGATATTCATGCATCAGCTGAATATAGAGCTAATCTAGTTCTAACTTATACTAAAAAAGCTGTTGAAGCTTGTTAGTTAAGATTTATATTTTATCAAATGAAAAACTCATTTGATGAAAAAATTCTAGAAGAAGCTAATGATTGGATAAACGCTAGCCAAAAAGTAGTTTTAGCAACAGTAATTCAAACCTGGGGTTCATCACCAAGACCTACAGGAAGCAGAATGATTATAAATGAAAAGGGAGATTTTTCTGGTTCTGTTTCAGGGGGTTGTGTTGAGTCAGCAGTTGTTAGAGAGTCAATGGACCTCATTAAAAATGATAAAGAGTTTAAAAAAATAGAATTTAGAGTTTCAGATGAGAGTGCCTGGGAAATAGGTTTAGCTTGTGGTGGTGAAATTGCAGTTTATTTAGAAAAGATAAATTAATGCAAATTGATCTTCAAAAATATTATAAACCAGAATTAGATAATAAAATTTTAATTGAGCTTTCAAAAAAATCAGACGCGAAAGGTTTGGTTCATGTTGTTATTTATTTCACACTTTTATTTTTAACTGGTTATATGGCTTATTATACTTGGGGTACTGTATGGACAGTTTTTTGGTTTTTGATTTATGGTAATGTTTATAACTTTGTAAATGCTATATGGCATGAAACAAGTCACAATACAGCTTTTAAATCAAAAAAATTAAATACATTTTTTTTTCATTTAGCATCTTTTATGGCAATGTTTGAACCTACAAGATGGAAATACACACACTTTGTTCATCATAGAGACACTTATTCAACTAAGGATCCCTATGATCATGAGATTTTGTATGGCAATGATTTAAAAAATACTCCAAAGCTTTTATTAATAAATTGTATACCTTTTGCTGATATTTTTTTTATTAAAGGACATATATCCTTTGAAATTATTCAGCATGCATTTGGAATAGAAACTAAAGTTTTAAAAGAAAGTATTCCAGAAAATGCAAAAAAAAGATCAATTTTTATTTCAAGAATTTATGTATTGTTATGGTCTTTAATAGTTTTGTTCTCATTAATTATAAAAAGTTGGTTGCCCATCATATTTTTATTATTGCCAATTTTTTATGGAAAAACTATGCATAGATTAGTTGCATTTGCACAGCATGGTGGACTTGCAAGAAATGTTAAAGATCATAGATTATCTTCAAGAGATATGCATTTAAATCCTATTTTGAGTTTTTTATATTGGAAAATGGAATATCATTGCACACATCATATTTTTCCATCTGTTCCATCTTATAATTTAGATAAACTTTATAAATATTTAGAAAATCAATTACCTAAAGCAAAAAATGGCTTAATCGATGCGTACAAAGATATTATTCCTGCTTTAATTAGACAAAAAACAGACCCCAATTACAGTATTGAAATTAAATTAAATTCTAATGAAACAGTCTCTGCTTAAAGAAATTATAGAATTAAAAAAACAAAAAAAAGAATTTGCTATTTTAACAGATATTTCAAATGCTAATTCTGAAATTTACACAATAGATAAACCAGTTTCTTTAAATTTTAATAAAAATTTAACAGAAATTAAAAAATATTATGATGAGAAAAAAAATGGAGTAATTGAAAATACAAATATTTTTATAGAAACATACATTTTACCCATTAATGTTATAATTGTTGGAGCTGTTCATATTGCTCAATACTTAGTTGATTTTGCTAAAAGTTTAAATTTTGAAATTTCGATCATTGATCCAAGAGGTTATTTTGCATCAGAGCAAAGATTTCCAAACATTAAAGTTATAAACAAATGGCCCGATGAAGCTTTTAAAGAAATTAAAACGAATGCTAATACAGCTTTAATTGCATTAACGCATGATCCAAAAATAGATGATCCAGCTATTCAATATGCTTTAAAAAATAAATTTTACTATATTGGAGCTCTAGGGAGTAAAAAAACTCACGCAAATAGATGTGAAAGACTTAAGGAAGCTGGATTTACTGATAGTGAAATAAATTCTATTCATGGACCAATTGGTATTAAATTAGGTGGAAAATCTGCTCCTGAAATAGCACTTTCAATCATTGCACAATTAGTCTCTGAAACTTATAAAAAATGATTTCAGCAATATTACTTGCAGCAGGACAATCTAAACGGATTCCTGAAGCTAATAAATTATTAATAAAATATAAAAATAAATTTTTAATTAATCACATTTTAGGAGAACTCATTAAAAGTAAAGTTAATAAAATTTTTATAGTTTTAGGTTACGATTATTTAAAAGTTAAAAAAAATTGTTTAAAAAATAAAAAAATTTTTTTTGTTATCAATAAAAAATTTAAGAAGGGTATTTCTAGCTCTATAAAATCAGGTCTTAAGAAAATACAAAAAAGTGATCAAGGATTTTTGATAGTTCAATCTGACATGCCGTTTGTTAAATATTCACATATCAATAAAATTTATAACTCAATTAAAAAAAATAAAAAATTAGTTCATATTTTAAAATTTAATAACAAAATAGGTAATCCAATTGGTTTTAATATTTCAGTAATTAAAAAATTTAGTAAAATTAAAGGTGATATTGGCGCAAAATATTTGGTGAAAAGATTAAAAAAAGAAACTAATTTTATACCTGTTAATAGTGATAAACTTTTTAAAGACTTTGATAAATTAACTGATTTCAGTTTTTGAACGATTAAAATTAATTCTTAAAATTAGAAGAACTATAATAATTAAAAGATAAACTAAAGGTTCTGTAAGATCTTTTTTAACTAACCATAAAAAATGAATTACACCTAAAATTGATATTAAATAAATAAGTCTATGTAATTTTTTCCAATTTTTTTTTAAAATACCCATCATCTTTTTTGATGATGTTATCGCCAAAGGAGTCATTAAAAGCCATGCAGCAAAACCAACAAAAATAAATTTTTTTGTCAAAATATCTTTAGAAATAGCAGATAAATCAAATTGATAATCTAAACCAACATATGTGAGCATATGTAAAGAACCATAAAAAAAGGCAAATAAACCCAACATTCTTCTAATTGATATCCAAATATTTAAATTAGTTAATCTCTTTAATGGTGTCATCGATAAAGTAAAAACTAAAAATAGTAATGTCCATTCACCTGTATGAAGAGTTATTTCTTTTATAGGTTCTGGTCCAAGTTTATTGAAAAAAATTTTAAAAATAATAATTATAAATGGAATTGAGCTTAGTAAAAAAATTACCGACTTAAAATATTTTTTCATTAAAAATATTTTTTTAAATCCATCCCTGAATATAAATGTGCAACTTCATCACCATAACCATTAAACATTAAAGTCTCAATTCTTGGAGTAAAAATATCTCCATTGATAGGTCTTTCAGTTGCTTGAGACCATCTTGGATGATTAACATTAGGATTTACATTTGAATAAAATCCATATTCACGTGGTGAAGCGTCCATCCAAGAAGAGACTGGCATATTTTTAGTTAATTTTATTTTTACAATCGCTTTTGCACTTTTAAAACCATATTTCCAAGGAACAAAAATTCTTAGAGGAGCACCATTTTGATTAGGTAACGTTTTACCATATAAACCTGTAACTACAGTTGTTAGTGGATGCATAGCTTCATCTAATCTTAAACCTTCTTTATACGGCCAGTTTAAAACTGGTCTACGTTGTCCTATCATTTGTTCAGGATCATAGACAGTTTCAAATTCTACAAACTTTGCTGATGATTTAATTTTAACTTTATTTAGTAATTCACTAAGAGAAAATCCCATCCAAGGTATTATCATTGACCAACCCTCAACACATCTTAATCTTTGAATTCTCTCTTCAGAGTTAAATGTTGATAAAATCTCTTCCATTAATAAATCAACAGGAGTTTCAACTTCACCCTCAATTCTTACAGTCCATGGCTTTGTAATAAACTCTTGAGATTTTCTATAGGGATCACTTTTACCAGTGCCAAACTCATAATAATTATTATAAGTGGTAATATCTTCATAGCTAGTTGGTTCATTTAAATTAGTATTTGCAAATGAATTATTTATCATCGAGATAGAACCTAGAGATATTGAACCTAATCCATAACCAATTGATTTAAGAAATGACCTTCTTTTTTTATATATAGCTTCAGGCGTAATATCTGAGTATTTAATTTTTTTCATTTACTAAAGATTTTCCTTTTAACCATTCACTTGTTTCATTTTCGTAATGCTCTTTTTTCCAAATTGGAGTTCGTTTTTTTATTTCCTCAATTATATATCTGGACAAAACATACGCTTGATCTCTATGCTTACAACCCACTGCAATAATTATACTGATTTCACCAAGTTTTACATAACCTTTGATGTGTTCTATAAATACAGCTTTGTCTTTAATTTTTAGTTTGTCATCTGCTTCATTATATATTTCTTCAAAACTTTTAATCACTAATGCATCATGACTGTCATAAGTTATGCCTGTAACTTTTTTATCTTCATTAAAATCTCTGACAGTGCCAATAAAAAAGATAGAAGCCCCAAATTTTGATGAGCTTATAAACTTTTCAGCTTTTGCTATTTCAATTTTTGCAATAGCACTATCTAATATTTTTGTATGAAGCATTAACCTCCTCCAATTGGGGGAATAATACCAATTCTTTGATCTTTTGTAATTTTATAATTGTCGCTAATTATCGTGTCATCTTCAGAACAAAATGCCGATCCTTTGACAATTTTTTTATAATTTTCGTTTCCTTTAAATTTTTTTTCAATAAATTCTAAAATAAGATTTTTAAATTCTTTGATGGATATTGGATTTTTAATATTAAATTCTATATGATCTTGATTACTAAAATCTCTACTAGCACCATATAACTCTAATTTGATTTTCATGTATGATTTAAATATTAAAAAATATTTTTTAAAAAATCAGGTAAGCCATCTGGGTTAGTCCATAAACCACTTTTACCACCTTCTTTAATTAGTAATTTTACATTATCAATTTTAAGATGAGGGTTTACAATTTTACTAAGATCATAAATAGTGATCAAGGCTGCATTAACACCCATAATTGCTTCCATTTCAACACCAGTTTTAGCAACCGCAGAAACCACACAATAAACTTCCAGAGAGCAGTCATTAGAATTTGATGTTATTTTTGTAGCGGTATGATCAATCGGTAGTGGATGACATAAGGGGATAAGTTCACTTGTTTTTTTTACTCCAAGTACTGCAGCAACTTCTGCTAAAGCAATAGGATCACCTTTTGGCATTTGTTTATTTTGAATTAAATCGAACACTTCTTTTCCAACATAAATTTTCCCAAAAGCCAATGCTCTTCGAAAAGTTTCTTTTTTTGATGAAACATCAACCATATTAAAAGAATTTTTTTGGAATATTTCTTTTGCCCAGTCTTTTAACTCTGCTTGATTAATTACCTTTAAATTTTTCATTTATTTTTAACCACCTGTTGTCGATAAATTAGTTGTAAGTCCAGTTTCACCTAATTCAAGGTAATGAGATTCTTTTTTAAAATTTAACTGTTTTAATATTAAATCTTTCAATTCTTCAATTTGATCATCTTTTTGCATTAAATGTCTAATATTTATTCCAGTGTTGCCAAATAAACATAATCTTAAATCACCTTTAGCAGTTATTCTAAGTCTATTGCAACTTTTACAAAAATCTTTTGAATAAGGAGCTATAACTCCAAATTTACCTTTAAATTTTGGATTTAAATAATTTTTTGATGGACCAGCATCTCTACCTAATGTTTGGATAACCCAATCATTTTTATTCAGATAATCAGTGAATTTTTTTGCAGAAACATGAAATTTTTTAAAGTAATCAAAATTATCACCAGTTTGCATCAATTCAATGTATCTAAAATCAATTTGATTATTTTCTATAAAATTAGACCATTGATCAAAATCTGTCTCGTTATCATTCACTCCTTTAAGTAATACAGCATTTATTTTGATGTTCTTAAAGTTTAAACTTTGTAAAATTTTTATTCCTTCTAAAATTTCAGGAAGACGGTCGTGGTCAGTGATTTTTTTGAATTTTTCTCTATTAAGACTGTCTATACTAATATTGATTCCATCAAGACCGCTTTCTTTAATTTGATGAGCAATTTTATTTAGTCTGTAACCATTAGTAGTAATAACTGTTTTTTTGATACCTGAATTCTTTTTAATTGTTTTTAGGATTTCAAAAAAGTCTTTTCTAACCGTTGGCTCTCCTCCTGTAAGTCTAATCTTACAAACACCTAACTCAGATAAAGCTTTTGCAAGTCTACCAATTTCCTCTGTTTTTAAAAAAGTTCTATTATCACTTTTGTCAATTTGATAACCATTTGGAAGACAATAGCCACACTTAAAATTACATACATCAGTTATTGATAATCTTATGTATGGAAAGGTTCTACCAAAACTATCTTTAAGAATACTCATGTTATGATAAGTTAACATAATTAATTTAATTTACCATGTCTCAAATATTAAATAAAAATCAAATTAAACAATATAAAGAAGATGGTGCTGTATTCATTAAAGGTAAATTTGATAGTAATTGGATTAATAAATTAAAAGAAGGCTTTAAAATAGCTAAAAAAAATCCAAGCCCAAGATTTGTAAATCACACTAAAGATAAAAATGCTCCAAGCTATTTAGAAGATTTTTGGACTTGGGATCTTAATAAAGAATTTAAAGATTTTGTATTTAATTCCCCAACTGCTCAAATTGCATCAGAATTATTAGAAGCAAAGAAAATTAATTTAGTTATGGATAATTGGTTTTTTAGAGAAGCAGGTTCAAAATCCAAACCACCATTTCATCATGATATTTCTTATTTTGATTTTCATGGCTCAATGTGTGTTTTATGGATTCCGTTAGAGCCTGTTAAAAAAGAAGAAGGTATAGCCTGGATAAAAGGTTCCCATTTATGGAACAAATTTTTTTTAAGAACACGTTTTAATGATGGTCATAAAATTGATGGTGAGGCAGGGGTTGTTAATGGTGTTACTTATGAAATTACTCCAGATATTTTAAACAATAAAGAAAAGTATGAGTTTTTAGAATGGGATTTAGAGGTAGGTGATTGTATTTTTTTTGATATTAGAACTTTGCATGGCGCATTACATGAAACTTCACCTAAAAAAGATGTGCATCGTTTCACTTTGAGAATGGCAAAAGAAAACTCAAAAATTATTTATCGTGGAGATTGGGCTAAAGAAGAACGAGC
>JAYPCR010000012.1:13418-16226 GCA_038124805.1 Candidatus Pelagibacteraceae bacterium | reverse complement strand
TTTAAGATTTAATTTTATTTAATCGTTCAATTTCTTTATATAACGCACTATGGTCATCATTTTGATTGCCATTTTCTACTAAAGATTTGAACATTTTTTTAATTAATTCAGATATAGGTAAATTAGTCTGATGATCTCCTGCACATTCTAAAATATTATTCATATCTTTTAAATGAGTTGAAACTTTTCCTTTAGGAGAGAAATCTTTATCAATCATTCTTTTTCCATGATTTTGTAAAATTTTACTATCTGCAAAACCTCCCGATAAAGCTTTAATAAATTTATTTGCATCCACTCCTGCTTTTTCACATAGTGTGATTGCTTCTGCTACAGCTCCAATTGTAACTCCAACTATAATTTGATTAGCAAGTTTAGATACCTGACCACTACCAATTGGACCAACTAATGTAGGATTGCCCATAAATTTTAAAACACCAACAGCTTTATCAAATACAGTTTGATCACCACCAACCATAATTGCTAAAGTTGCATCTTCAGCTCCAATAGTTCCACCAGAAACTGGTGCATCAAGAAAATTAACCTTCTTTTCTTTTAATATATTTCCATATTGAATTGCTATTCTTGGCTTTATTGATGACATATCTATTACTGTAGAATTTTCTTTTAATGAGCTTAAAAAATCCTGATTTCCTAAAACTTTTTCTACAGCATCATCATCAGTTAACATTGTAATTACAATGTCTGATCCTTTAACTGCTTCAGCTAAAGATGAAGAAATATGTGCACCAAACTCTTTAAGTGGTTCTGCTTTGCTTAATGTTCGGCTAAAAACTTTAACTTTTAACTTTTGCTTTAAAAGATTTTTTGCCATGGGAAAACCCATTAAGCCAGTACCAATAAAGCTTATTTCCATATATTTAATTCTGAAATTATTTTTTAAGACAATTATTTACTAAAATAGCCATTAAAATCCAAATGATAAAAGCTTCGCCATGTGTAAATGTATAATCTGCGCCGGCTAATCCTGCTATCAAATTTACAGCGTAAATAATTACTGTAGAAGCTACTAAGCTGGTAAATAATTTAATTAAAGCATTTATATAAATCATATATAAACTTTATACATATTTAGACTTTATGCAAACTTGAATTACAAAGAGGTTATTATGAAAAATATTGGATTTATTGGTGTAGGTTACATGGGTTATGGAATAGCAAAGAATATTCTAAAACATAAAAATAATCTTTTTGTAATTGCTAATAAAAATAGAAAACCTATTGATAAAATTGTTAACGATGGAGCTGTTGAACTTAACTCTATCAATGATTTCTCAGAAAAAAATTTAGATTGTCTTTTCATGTGTGTAACTAACACTCCGATTGCAATTAGTATTGCTGAAAAACTTATAAATATTTTAAAAGAAACAACTTTAATAATTGATATTACCACTCATAACAAAACTGGCTCAATTGAAACTAGTAAAGTTTTTAGCAAAAAAAATATTAGTTACATTGAATGTCCTGTAATGGGTGGTCCAGTTCAAGCAGAAGAAGGTGTTTTAGGAGGAATAATTGGTGCAAGTAATGAAAATTTTAAAAAAGCTGAAACTTATTTAAAGATGTTTTGTAAAAACTATTTTCATTTTGGTGATGTAGGCATGGGTGCAAAATCTAAATTATTAAATAATTTTTTAACACTTGGAAATGCTGCATTAATTAATCATATGGCAAAAACTGCAAAAGAATTAGGTTTAGATATGAACAAGTTATTTGAGGTGGCTAAACTGGGTTCAGGTAATTCTGCTGCACTAAATCGTGTTTTTGAAAATTTATTAAAAGGTGATTTTACAGGATTTAAATTTACTGCAAGAAATTCAGTCAAAGATTTAACTTACATTCAAGATTTATTAAAAGATTTTCCTGAAGCTGAAAAAATAGCAGAAGTAAATAAAAATTATTTTAAAAAAGCTGTCGATGATGGTTATGGAGATAATTTTATCAGCGAACTAATTGATAAAAAATAAAAATTAAATTTTTTTTCTTTAGAAATATATTTAAGGAAGATAATTAAGATACCGGGAATCTACTACTGAGGTCGGTTGTATTCAAGAAATATATTTTCATTTTAAGCAAATAAATTTGTTGTAATTTATTACATTAATAATTAACTTTTTATTAAGGAGGTTATTATGTTAAAACTTACACCACCTGACACTTAGCTGACCAGCTTTACATATCAAACATACAATAAACAAAAAATCCATTTGGATTTTAAAGCCAAAAAGGCAACATAGAGGAGCTCTTTTGGTAAAAGTACTAAAAGAGCGACCCTCTCAATTAATTAAAAGATTTCAAAATTTCTAAAGGTAAAGGTGCTTCAGGATATTTCTTAGCACACAATGTTTCATATTTTTTACAAAAGCTAATAATTGTATCAAATACTTCATCTGTTTTATTAGTATTATTTTGTAAATCTAACTTTCTTATCATTTCCTTTTTTTCTTGTTCTAATTCTTGAACTTGTTGGCCTGTTAAATATTCTCCTGTTTCTATTTCCCAATAAGTATCATTTAATTCATTAGCACTTAATTTATTAAGTTTATTTTGAAGCTCTACTATAACTTCGTCCTCTGTTTTAGTATTTCTCATGGGAGAATTAATCAATTTACCAAGGCATTTATCTTTTAAGCCATCTATAAAATGATCATAAGGTTTGCCACTTGATAATTCTTGAAAATGATTCGAGCTAAAATATCTGTTGATAGCTGCTTTAGTACTAATTTTTTCTTTACCTTTGATTACTGCAATTTGCACATATACTTCTTGAATAATATATTCTTCTAAATG
>JAYPCR010000012.1:0-13318 GCA_038124805.1 Candidatus Pelagibacteraceae bacterium | reverse complement strand
AATTATTTTAGCATTTATTTTGTTGCCCTGAATATTTATTTGAAATTCATTATTTAATTTATCTAGTGATGAGTCAACATATGCAAAAGCTAAACTCTTTTTAACTCTAAAGCCATAAGCTCCTGAAGTAGTAAGGCCAACTCTTTTATTGTTGTAGAATACTGGCTCATTACCTAAAGCATCAGCATCCTTTGCATCTAATTCAAGATAAACAAGTTTTAATTTAACATTATCTATTAAATCTTTTATTGCTTTAGCTCCTATAAAATTACTTTTATGTTCAAGATTAAAAAATCTATCTAATCCTGCTTCGACAACTGAAATTTCTGGAGTTAATTCTGTTCCCCAACCTCTATAACCTTTTTCAATTCTCATTGAATTCATAGCGTGAGAACCAAAATCTATAATCTTTTCTTCTAATCCAGCATCCCATAGTAATTTATAAAGTTCATCTAATTGGCTCATTTCACAATGAAGTTCCCAACCTAGTTCACCCATATAATTAACTCTTAGGGCTAAAACATGAATATTGCCGATCATTATATTTTGTGAGGTCAGCCATTTAAAATTATCATTAGATAAATTAGTTTTAGTTATTTTTTGTAATACTTTTCTTGATTTTGGACCAATAATACCAAGAACCCCTTTGCTTAAACTTACATTTTTAATTTCAATTTCTTCATCACTGATTTTGTGATGATTAAACCAATCTAGATCTCTAATTTCTGAAGTAGCTCCTGATAAAGCATAATAAGAGTTTTCTTTTAATTTAGTTATAGTTAGTTCTGTTTGAATTCTACCAATATCATTTAAAACATGAGTTAAGACGATGCTGCCATCTTTCTTAGGAAGCTTATTGACAGAAATTCTATCTAAAAATTTAAAACTATCTTTGCCATTTATTTCATATTTAGAGAATGTACTTAAATCTATGATACCAACATGTTGATGAACATGTTCACATTCATTTTGAATTATTTTGAAAATATTATTTCTTTTATAGCTTAATTCTTCTTTAATATTTTCTTTATTGAACCATGCTGGTTTTTCCCATCCATAAAGATCAAAGTACTCAGCACCTTTTTCCTTAAGTGTTTGATAAACTCCAGATGTTTTCATCGGTCTACCAACCTCTACAGTTTCATGTGGCATTGGTGTTACATACATTCTTCGATATTGTTCTAATGATTTTTCAACTGAATAATTTTTATTAACCCAACTCAAATATCTTCTAGGTTCAAATGGCAACATATTAATTTCAGAGTCGCCATGAACTATCCATTGCGCCATATACTTTCCTGCTCCACCTCCATGTGCAATTCCAATACTTGCTGCACAAAACATCCAAAAATTTTTTAATCCTGGTGCTGGACCTGCTAAAAAATTATCATCAGGAGTATGAGTGATTGGTCCACAAATTATCTTCTTAATCCCAACGTCTTTAAATTGAGGAATTCGATTCATTCCAATTTCTAGATGTTTTTCAATTCTATCTAAATCGGGTTCTAATAATTCCATATCAAATTTCCAATCCATGCCATCTAGTGCCCATGCGGTAGCATCTTTTTCATATGGACCTATCAAAAGACCTTTACCTTCCTGTCTTAAATAAGCGGAAGACTCTGGATCTCTTACTACTGGTAACTCTTTATCTAATTTTTCTATTTCAGGATGCGATTCTGTTACAAGATATTGGTGGATCATATTAATACTTGGAACATTTTTAATTCCAACCATCTGTGACACTTCAGGACAAAAACTTCCTGCAGCATTTACAACATGCTCACAAACTATATCTCCTTTTTCAGTAATAACTTTCCACTCACCACTACTAAGCTGCTTGATGTCTGTTACTCTATTTTTTCTATAAATTTTTGCTCCATTATTTCTAGCTCCTTTTGCCATGGCATTTGTTGTGCTAGTTGGATCAGTGTAGCCATCTTCAGGTGTGTGAAAGGCTCCTATAATTCCATCTAATCTTATAAAAGGATGATATTTTTTTATTTCTTCAGTTGAGATAATTGAACAAGGAGAGCCAGCTATATCTAAAATACCTTTAACGTAATGAAACCATTCTAAATCTTCTTTTTTATATGCAAGTCTCAAACTTCCAGTTTCATGAAAGCCAGTAGCTTGTCCAGTTTCCTTTTCTAATGATTTGTATAAATTAGTTGAATAAAGATGAATTTTTGCAAGACTCAAATTACCTAACATGTGTGGACATTGGCCAGCTGCGTGCCATGTTGAACCCGATGTTAATTCACTTTTTTCAATTAAAACAACATCGTTCCAACCTTCTTTGGTTAAATGGTATAACAAGCTAACGCCCATTATTCCTCCACCAATAATTACTAGCTTTGCATGAGATTGTATTTTGTCCATTTATTAAGAATTTCCTTAATTAACTAGATAAGTAAGACATTATTAATTCTTTTAAAACTAATAAATTATGTCTAGATTGCCCCATTAAATTTAATTTAGGAGAGAAATAATGTTTAAAAAAACAATGAGACTTGCTCTTGCTATCGCTACTTACTTTACATTATCAGTAAGTTCATTTGCATTTGAAGCAAGCAACCCTCAATGTATAGCTCCAGCAAACCCAGGTGGTGGATGGGACTTTACATGTAGATCAGTAGGAAAAACTTTACAGGATTTAAAATTAATTCCTGGTTCTATGGAAGTAACTAACATGGCCGGTGGTGGCGGTGGAGTTGCTTATGCAGAAGTAGTTAATAAAAGAGGAAGTGATAACAATCTTATTGTTGCAGCTTCTTCAGCTACAGCTACAAGATTAGCTCAAGGTGCATACCCTGGAAATACAATTGACCAAGTAAGATGGTTAGGTTCAATTGGTGCAGATTATGGAATTATCGCAGTTTCAAAAAACTCATCAATTAAAACATTACCAGAACTTTTAGATCAAATTAAAAAAGATCCTAAATCAATCACAGTTGCAGGTGGATCTGCAGTGGGTGGATGGGATCATTTAAAAGTTTTAATTGCTGCAAAAAAATACGGTATCAATGATGTAAAAAGTATTAAATATGTTTCATTTGATGGCGGTGGAGATGCAGTAACTCAACTTTTAGCTGGAACTGTTCAAGCATTTACAGGAGATGTTTCTGAAGCAAAAGGATTTGTAGATTCAGGTGATATTAAAGTATTAGCAGTTCTATCTGCTGATAGATTGCCAGGTGAATTTTCATCATTCCCTACAGCTAAAGAACAAGGTGTTGATGCAATCGGTGCTAACTGGAGAGGTTTTTATGTTCCAGGAAACATGTCTAATGATGCTTATAATTATTGGGCAAGCGCTATTTCTAAAATGTACGACACAAAAGAGTGGAAAGACACTATGAGCAAAAATGGTTTAGCTCCACTTGATTTAAGTGGTGATGAATTCCAAAAATTTGTTGCTGAGTCAGTACAATCTATTCAAGATCTTTCAAAAGAGATTGGATTAATTAAATAATAATTTTTGGGGCATTCTTAAGAATGCCCCACAAAAATCTTTTAATCATGAATGAACGAATTTTTGGGGTCATTTCATTTATAATTGCTTGTGGCTATATTTATGTTGCAAGCCTTACTCAATTAAGTTTTATCTCAGACCCAGTTGGTCCTAAGACATTTCCTTATATAATTGGTTCAATTTTTGCTGTTTCATCTTTATTCTTAATTTTTAAACCAGAATTTAATCCACAATGGCCAAGTTTATATAAATTTTTAGAAATAATTTTTGTAACAATTATATTAATTGTTTACGCCTACTCTCTTCCAGTTGTTGGTTTTGTAATATCAACTTTAATTGCAACCTTTATTTTATCATGGCGATTGGGAGCAAAGGTAACTGAAGCTATTATATTTGGAGCAGTTGTTTCATTTGGTATTTATTTTTTATTTAGAACAATATTAGGTCTTTCTTTAGCTAAAGGAATTTGGGGATTTTAATGGAAACGATAAGTTTTTTATTAGATGGTTTTGACGTAGCGTTTACACTGCAAAACATAACTTTAGCATTGATCGGATGTTTTTTAGGAACAGTTTTTGGTGCATTACCAGGATTGGGCCCTGCTAATGGAGTTGCAATATTAATTCCTATTTCTTTTTCATTAGGTCTAGATGCTGCATCCTCAATGATATTGCTTGCTAGCGTTTATTATGGAGCAATGTATGGAGGTAGAATTTCCTCAATTTTAATCAATATTCCTGGAGATGAACCAGCTTTAATGACCACTTTAGATGGTTATCCAATGACTTTAAAAGGAAGAGCTGGAGAAGCGTTAACTTTAACAGGAATTTCATCATTCTTTGGCGCAATTGTTGCAACAATCGGTTTAATGTTTTTAGCACCCCAACTTGTAAAAATTGCTTTGTTATTTGGTCCAGCAGAATATTTTGCATTATTTGTAATGGCTTTTGCTACATTAGGAGGCGTAAGCTCTAATAATAAAGCAAAAACAGTTTTAGCTTCTGTAATTGGTTTAGCTGTTTCAACTATTGGGGTTGATGGTCAAACAGGAGTACCAAGACTAAGTTTTGGAAATGTTCATTTCTATGATGGTATAGATTTCTTGATCGTTATTGTCGGAATGTTTGCAGTATCTGAAATATTTATTTTTATAGAAAATAAAAATACTGAAACAAATAAAGATCAAAAAAATTTAATCATAAATAAAATTTTACCTAAATTATCGACAATTTTAAAAACAGTTCCAGCAATGATTAGAAGTTCATTGTTAGGTTTTTTTGCTGGAGTATTACCTGGTGCAGGAGCTTCGTTAGGTTCTTTTATTGCATATACATTTGAGAAAAAAATTTCAAATAAAGATGATACTTTTGGTAAAGGCGATGAACGAGGTGTAGCTGCACCCGAAGCAGGTAACAATGCTGCTGCTGGTGGAGCATTAGTTCCTATGCTTTCACTTGGAGTTCCAGGATCTGGAACTACGGCAGTGTTATTAGCAATGTTAATGACCATGAATATTACCCCAGGACCTTTATTATTTAAAAACAATCCTGATGTTGTGTGGGGATTGATAGCTGCTCTATTTTTTGCAAATTTTATTTTATTAATTTTAAATATTCCAATGGTTAGAATATTTACTAAAATTTTATTACTGCCTCCAAAATTTTTAATGCCAATTGTTGCCATGATTTCTTTTGTAGGAATATATGGAATTTCAGGTTCAAGTTTTGATTTATTATTAATGATCTTTTTTGGTTTATTAGGTTGGATATTAAGAAAACTTGATATTCCATTAGTGCCTGTGATCATGGGTTCAATTTTAGGTAATTTAATGGAAACCAATCTTAGAAGAGCGCTAACTATTAGCGATGGGGATTGGTCTTATTTATTTCAATCAAAAGTATCTATTATAATTTGGCTGATAACAATTATTGGATTTATATTACCTCTTTTAATTGGAGGAAAAATTAAATCTCAAATGGATAAATTAAAATCTAAACACTAAAAATAAAAATTATAAATTTTTGCGATTACAAAAATAAATAATAGAGAAATAATTATAGGTTTAAATTCGATTAATAATCTTTTTTTTAAACTCAATTTTCAGCTCTAAATTTATTATGACATGCTTTGCAGTTAGCCCACATATACTTTCCTAAGGTACCTTTGATATCGTCCGTATCTTCAATTTCTGCACTTAGTTGCAACATATCAGACGATGCTTTAGTCATGAGTGCATTAAACTCATCTTTATTTTCCCATATTGAAGGAAGTGCCTCAGTGTCAAATCCTTCTTTAGTATTATCTGGAAATAAAGTTAATAATGTTTTGTAATTTTCACTCATTTCTATCATTAGTTTTTTAGCTTCATCAAAATCTTCACTTTCGGAAAAAGAATTTACTTTCTTTGCTACTTTGTAATTATTGCTAAATATAGATTGTCTTTTTTTAATTATTTCTTCAACTGACTGCTCAGCATAGGAAATAGGCCCAGAAAATAATAGAAATGTAACTAATAAAGTATTGCAAAGGTGTTTTGTAATGTGTTTTATTAAAGAATGCATATTATCAATACTTTATCAGAGTATGGATTAATTTCAAAATTTTTTCATTGGTTAACAGCATTAATACTTTTTATACAAATACCCTTAGGTTTTTATCTTGTAGATTTAGATTTTGGACCGGATCGAATAACAATAGAAAATCTTCATATAATTTTAGGATTAAGTATTTTTTATTTAACTATAGCAAGATTAATTAATAAATTTTTTAATCCAACGCCAAAAATAAACACAAATAGTTTTACAGGGCAAAAATTTATTGCAAGATTAAATCATATCCTATTATATTTTTCCATACTCGCTATCACTGTTTCTGGAATTTTAAAAAAACTATTTAATGGTGAAAAAATAATTCTTTTTTTTAAAGAAATAAAACTAGAAGATAATTTTGAATTAAGTGAAAAATTTTATGATATTCACGTGTTTGCAAATTATATTTTAATAGGACTTATATTATTACATATTACAGCAGTGATAATTCATAAAGTATTTTTTAAAGAAAATATTATTAAAAGAATTTTATAATTAATGAATATTTTTTGAATTTTTTACTATGTGATGTAAATTTTGACCCTGCGAACATAAAGTCATTAGGTTGGCAATATTTTTAACACCTTTAGTTTGAGCAATACTAATTAGATGTAAAAATAATCTAGCTGTAATTATGCAATCACCTAATGCTGAATGTCTAATTTGATCATCTGTTTTAATATTAAAATACTCACATAAATTTGATAATTCATAATTCTTTAAATCTGGGAATAAACTTGCTGTTAAATAAATTGTATCTATAGATTTTATCACTTTCATTCGATCTGCTAATTGGGAACCTTTTGAATTTTCTTTTAAAAAATTAATATCAAAATTAATATTATGACCAACTAAAACACTTTTTTTTAAAAATTTTAAAATCTTTTCACTTATCTCAAGTAAAGACGGTTTTGATATAACTTGCTCGTCTGTAATATTATGTATTTTTGTAGAGGATTCTGGAATTTTCATATTTGGATTGACTAACTCATCTAGGTAATTTTGTTCATCAATCTTTAAATCGCTCACTTTTAATGAAGCTACAGAAATTATTTGATCCCCTTTTTCAACATGCAAACCTGTTGTTTCAGTATCTAATATTGAAAAATTTGATTGTTCTAAAGAAACACGATTAAATAATTTTTTAGTCTCAATTTGGTATTTAAATTTTTTAAAAATATTCTTCACCAATATCTACCCTTACTCTTTTTTTAAGATCCTTAATTGTTTTTAAATAAATTTTTAATAATTTTACTTCTCTATCCAAAAGTTTTTTAGGATTTATAAAATTTTTTATTTCAAGGCCTTGTTGAGCTCGATCTACTTGATTAATTAATAATATTTTTGACATAAAACGATGCGCATTTTTAAAAAAATCTGTTTCATCATCGGTTAATACTTTAAGTTTATTTAATTCATCTAAACGTTCAAATGTTGATATTTTTGTTATTTTATTCTTAATTGAATAAAGCCTTATACTTTCTACTAAAGGTAATGTGCCTGTATGTTTTAAGTTTAAATACCCTTTATTTTCTTCATCATTTTTTTCAAGAATGAATTGTCCAAAAAAACCAATAGCAGCATCACTTTGTTCTTCGCTAAAGTATAAAAATTTTAATAATTTTTTTTCTTGAAGTTTGTCATTAACAAATGATCTTAATTCTTCAGCTAATTCAATTTTTCCATAAACAGATCTAAAATCATAAAGCATATCAATATATCTCATATCTTGAGGCGCATGCTTATCTAACCATTGTTGAATTTGGGTTTTCCAATCTGGTAAACTTTTTCTCCATAATGGGTTGCTTGCCATTAGATCCCCTTTGCAGAAAGGGATATCACAATCATCTAAAGTTTTAGTAAAATCTTTAGCTAATTCTTCAAAATATAAATCAATTTTTTTTGGATCTTCATTTACATTTGTCTCATAAATTAAACCGTTGTCTTGATCAGGATGTAAAAAACTTTCCATTCGACCTCCAGATCCCATTACAATTACAGAAAAATTTGGTATCTCTTTTATAATATTTTTTTCTTTAACTCGTTTTTCAGCTAAACGTATTGCCCGTCGATATATGACGTTATTTAAAAAACTTAATAGATAAGATATATCTCCCGTATTAACATTTCGATTAATTAAATTTTGCGCTAAATTAATTTGTTGTTGTTTAATTCTAATTAATCCTGAAACATCTTGTTCATCATAAGTCATATGATCAATTTGAAATAAAATGTCACCAATTTCAGCAGTTAAAGCTCTATTCATATCAATCATGCCTAGAACCTTTAAATTTAAATCAAACACTGGAAGATGATTTAAATTTAATTTTCTCATTTTACCTACTGCGTGAAACAATAAGTCATCGTCATATACAAACTTAACTGATTGTGACATCACTTGATTTACAGTTGTTTGTTCATTTGCACTAAAAGCGACTCTTTTAAGAATATCTTTTTCAGTGATAATTCCACAAATATGACTATTTTCCTCAACAAGAATTGTTGATTTTTTAAACTCTCTTAATTTTTCAATAGCAGTTTTGATTAATTCTGTTTTTTTTACTAAAACGAAATCATCAGTCATGTAATCCATAACTTTTTTAGTAAATAATTCTACGCTGTTAGATCTTTTCAACATTCCTAAATATAATTATTTATTTTCGAAAGCACATCTAAAACCCACATATATTGCATAAAAATTTGAAGGTTTGTATTGGGCTCCTTCTTTCCTAGTTTTTGCAGCACCATACCACCAAGAAGCTCCTGCTGTTAATGAGCTCTCTCCTTCTTGATCATCAATCCATTCCCAAACGTTGCCTCCCATTGCAACCAATCCATTAATTCCTTCGGGCAATGAAGTGACTGCAACATGTCGGTCATAATTTAAAATTCCTTGCGAATTCATATTGACTGCTAAATCTCCACTTGGATATTTGTAAGTTTTTCCAAGTTTATATAAATCAGACTTAAATTGTTGAGTATATGCAGCTAATTTCCATTCATCGAAAGTTGGTAAACGACCTCCTTGAAATTTGCAGTAATTTTCAGCTTCATATCGGCTAATATGAACTGCAGGTTCTAATTCGCTTTCTGGTATTGTGCCATATGGATTTAAATAATTCCAATTAGATCTTTTCTCCCAACCGGCACCCCACTCATAACCACCACCGGTTTTCTCTGCATCAGTAATAATTTTATTTTTATCCGCATATTCTTTAAACTCTTGAATTGTGACTTCAAATTTATTTAAATAAAATGAACCAAAGTTTATTTTTTCATTAGTAAAGGCATACACAATATTGCAATTAATAAGAGTAAATAAAAATATTATTATTTTTTTAAAATAAGACATATTAATTTATCTCTAAATTTTATTTTAGAATTATATTTGTCATTTATCTCTTTAATACCATTTATTATTTGAAATTTTGATAAATTTAATAATGTTGAAATGTATTTATTCTCAATCATTTTTAGATATTTTTTCTTTGAAATATCAACATTATAAATAAATCTTTTTATAAAAAATTTTTTATTATTTTTTTTAATTAAATTAAGTATTTGAATATCTCTTTTAAGTGATTTTTTTAATTTATTTTCCATCAATGTAAAAGTAGGTATTTCATTATTTACTGGGTCCAATGTTAATATAATAATTGTACCCTGTGATTTAAGATTTTTTTTACAAAGATTTATAAATTTATTAATTTGATTTAAATTTAAAAAATGGATGGTTTGTTTAATCAAAATTAAATCAAATATAATTTTGTTTTTTTTTAAAAATTTTAAAGCATCTATTTTTTGAAAGTTTATTCTTTTGTCTTTATCAGTATGATCTTCTAGATCTATACCTACCGGTTTATCATTTAATTTTAATTTTGAAGCAATGGAACCAATAATTTTTCCTCTACCACATCCAATATCTAATATCTTTGAACTTCGATTAATTTTACAATTTTTAAATAAAAATTTATTAAAAGAATTGATATATTCTTTTGATGATAGCCAAGTTTTGTTATCCCAATTTTTTATTGGTTTCATAGTTTATATTATTCATTTAAATTTAATTTAAATAAAGTATTAATATTTCATGTATTCAAATTTACATATTTTTCTAGGAGCAACTGTAGCTGATGCTGCGGCAAGACCTGTTCATTGGGTGTATGATCCATCAAAATTAAAGAGTTATCTTAAAAATAAAAAAGAAATTGCATTTTTATCTAAAAATAAGTGTCCATTCTATAATATCAAAACTGGAAAAGTTTCTGGATACAATGACATTGGTCAAGTTATGTTCCACACTTTATTAACAAATAAAGATGATAAAAATATTATTAAAAATTTTAAAAAAAATGTTATCTCACACTTTGGTCCTGGTTCTCTTTATTGGAAAAATTTAAAATCTAGAAAAAAATACAAAAAGATAAAATGGACAAAACCTATTAAAGGACCTTGGATTCATCAAAATATATTAGAAACTATTCAAAATATAAAAAAAAACAAAAACCTTACAGGTGGTAAAAAAGTAAACGAGTCAGATGGTTTTTGTGCAGCGCTTCCATACTTTTTATATGATCAAAACTTATTAAAAGTTAAAAAAATCATTAAAACAATTGCTAATACTAAAATAAGTGAACAATTTGCTATCGCTAAATTAGAAATAATTAAAAATGCGATGTCTGGTGAAAAAAATCCTATTAAAAAATTTTATAATAAAAATAAAAATAATAGATATTTTAAAGATGTAATTTCAAATTTAAAAAAGGTTTTAAAAGATATTAAAAAACCTCACATTGAAACAGTTAATAAATTTGGTAAAGCATGTAGTTATCCGGGAACTTTTAATGGATCAATCCATGCAATTTTGAATAGTAAAAATTTTAAATCTGCAATTACAAAAGTAATAAAAGCTGGAGGATGCAATTGTTCTAGAGCAAATTTTGTTGGTGCTTATTTTGCTGCTTTAAATGGAAAAAAAGATATTCCAATTAAATGGATAAATAAAACAATTCCTGCAAAACAGATTTTAAAAAATATTGCTTAAATGCAAAAATCATCAATTTCATACATCTTAAAACTTTCAATTCCTATTTTTTTTGCAAATTTAGCTATTCCATTAGTTGGTATAATTGATACAGCTTTAATGGGTAATCTTGGAAATTTATCCTATCTTTCAGCAACTTCTGTAGCGGCTAATTTATTTTCAATGATTTTTTGGAGTTTTGGTTTTTTAAGAATGGGTACGGTTGGAATGGTTTCGCAAGCTCATGGTCAAAATAATTATAAAGACATTTTAGATATAATTTTAAGAAATCTTTTTTTTGTTTTAATAATTTCATCAATAATTATTTTTCTACAATACTTCATTCTTAATTTAAGTCTAAAAATTTTTGAATTAACTGATTTAACAAAAGAGTTTTATATTCAATATTTTAAGATTAGAATTTTTTCTGCCCCAGGAGAATTAACTTTATATATAATTACTGGATTATTTGTAGGATTACAAAAAACTAAAATTTCAAGTTTAGCAGTTGGTTTTTTTTCAATTCTAAATATTTTTCTAAGTATTATTTTTGTAAAAATCTATAATTTAGATATCAGAGGTGTTGCTTATGGTACTTTAATATCTGCATTAATTACCTCCATATGTTTTTTATTTTATACTTTTATATATTTAAATAAATTTACCTCTCTAAGAATTAATTTGCATGACTTGTTCAATCTTAAAAAAATTAAAAACATCTTTAATATTAATTTTAATATTTTCATCAGAACAATTTTGCTAACTTTTTCTTTTTTGTGGTTTACCTATCTTGGAAGTCAAATTGGAGAAGATTTTATTGCTGCTAATGCTATACTAATTAATCTTGTTTTTTTATCAGCTTTTATTCTAGATGCTTATGCTTTTTCAACAGAGGGAATGGTTGGTTTTTCACTAGGTAAAAAAGATATTAATTTATTTAAAACTATTCTTAAAAATTCATTTATACTAAGTTCACTGACTGGATTGCTTATCTCAATTATTTATTTCTTTATAAGCAAACATGTAATTAACTTAATGTCAGATATAGAAGAAGTAAGATTACTTAGTTCAAACTACTCAATATGGTTAATCATTATGCCTTTTATTGCATCTTTTTGTTACCAATTTGATGGGATTTTTATAGGTGTGTCTCAAACTAAAGAGTTAAGAAATGCCATGATATTTTCTGTAACTAGTTTTCTGATACTTTCAATCATTTTAACTAAATATTATTTTAATACAGGTGTTTGGATCTCATTATGTATATTTATGATTTTACGAGCTCTATCACTCTATTATTATATGGGAAGAATTTATCTAAGATTTAATTAGAGATAATTTCTTTTTATGAATATCGGCTCTAATTGAAACTAAAATAATAATAATTACTAAAGGAATACATGCTAGATTTATGTCATTCCAACTAAACTTTAAAATTGAATATCCTGCAGTTAAACTTGCAATAGATTGAATTGAAAAAACTAATACATCATTAAAACCTTGTACTTTAAATTTTTCATTACTTTTATAACAAAGCACTAATAAACTAGTGCCACCAATGAATAAAAAATTCCAGCCTATACCTAAAAGTACTAAAGCAACTAAATAATTTATAAAAGTTTGCTCATAAAAACTTAGTGCAATACAAACTAAATAAATAATAGCACCCATATAAATAATTTTAGAATGTCCAAATTTTTTAATTAAACTACCTGTAATTAATGATGGTAGAAACATACCAATAATATGAGATTGAATTACAATACTCGTCGAACCCAGAGTAAATCCATGAATCTTATACATGCTGATTGGAGTTGCGGTCATTAAAAATGACATCATAGAATAAGCTAAAGCAGCAGCAACAATTGCTTGTAATATAATTGGATCAGATATTAACTCTAAATACGATCTTTGAGGTCCATTAACCTCTTCTGAAATTTTTGGGTTTTTATCTGTTTGATAAAAAATTAATAAAAATACAGGTATGAATATTAAAGCTGCTAACGAAACATAAGAACCAGTATACAGATGTTCAGAAAATAAATCTTTTGTTAAATTTGCAACGTTAGGTCCTATTAATGCTGACAATATTGTTGCAAGTAACAAAATTGATATTGCTCTTGAACTATCATTTTTTTCAACTGTTTCAGCTGCTGCAAATCTATATTGATGAGTAAATGCAATACCAGTGCCGATGATAAAACAAGCAAAACAAAATAGTATAAAATTTTC
>JAYPCR010000011.1:0-17153 GCA_038124805.1 Candidatus Pelagibacteraceae bacterium | reverse complement strand
AATTATAATAGAAAAAAAATTTCTTTTAAAAGTGGCAAAGGTAGCTACCTCATAAGTACTAAAGGTGATAAATATTTAGATTTTGTTCAGGGGATAGCGGTAAATTCTTTGGGTCATGCACATCCAAAATTAATAAAGGCTATTAATACTCAATCAAAAAAACTTTGGCATGTATCTAATGCATTTATAATTCCAGAAGGAGAATTATTAGCAAATAAGTTGGCAAAAAAAACCTTTGCCGACTATGTGATGTTTCAAAATAGTGGTGCAGAAGCAACCGAAGCATCAATAAAGGTTGCAAGAAGATATTTTTATTCAATTGGCCAACCTCAAAAAAATAGAATTTTATGTGTGAAAAATTCTTTTCATGGAAGAACCCTAGCTGCTATTTATGCTAGTGGATCAAAAAAGATGACTGAAGGATTTGGACCTAAGGTGGAAGGTTTTGATCATTTTGATTTTGGAGATCATAAATCTCTAAAAAAATCTATTAAAAAAAGTACTGCAGCTATAATGGTTGAAACTATTATGGGAGAAGGTGGAATTAAAGTCATACCAGATTGGTGCTTAAAGGAATTAAGAAAAATTTGTGATCAAAAAAAAATTTTACTTATACTAGATGAAGTTCAATGTGGGATTGGACGGACTGGAGATTTTTTTGCTTTTGAGAGATCAAAAGTTAAACCAGATATTGTTCCAATAGCCAAAGGAATAGGAGGAGGTTTTCCTATTGGAGCAGTTTTAATGAACAAAAAAGTTGCATCAGGAATGACCTCAGGAACACATGGTTCAACTTTCGGAGGTAACCCACTTGCTATGGCAATAGGTAATACAGTAATTGATATTATTTCTAAAAAATCTTTTTTAAATAATGTAAAAAAAAATTCATTTTATTTTCATCAAAGATTGAATGAACTTAAAGCAAAGTTTCCAAAGATTATAAAAGAGATAAGAGGAAGAGGATTTTTAATTGGTATTCAACTTCATAAAGAGCAATCAAAATTTATTGAAGAGCTTATGAAAAATAAATTATTAACAATTAGAGCAGCAGAAAATGTAGTGAGAGTGCTTCCTCCTCTTAATGTAAAGAAAAGTGAGTTAGATCAAGCAATAAATATAATTCAAAAAGTCTGTAAAGATTTTCATTAATATGAAGCATTTTATAAACCTTAAAGATATTTCTGCTAAAGATTTACGAAAAATTGTAAATGATGCAAAAAAGAGAAAAAAATTAAGAAAAAAACTAAGTACTTTAGAAATTGATAAAGATGCTCCTTTAAAGGGAAAACTTTTGATCCAAATGTTTGAAAAGTCTAGTTTAAGAACAAGATTAAGCTTTTATTTAGCTATTAAACAACTAGGTGGTGGCACCTTAACGCTTAGATCTAACGAACTTCATTTAGGCCAAGGTGGAGAAAGTCTTGAAGATACAGCAAAAATTTTAGCAACATATGGTGATGGTTTTATGTTGAGAACAGATAGTGATGAAAAAATTGAAAATTTTAAAAAATATTCAACAATTCCAGTTATTAATGGACTAAGTCCATCGTCACATCCAACACAAGTTCTTTCAGATGTTTTTACTGTTGAAGAAATTAAAAATAAACCAATATCAAAATTAAATATTTGCTGGATAGGAGACTCTAACAATGTGTTGAATAGTTTAATCGCTGCTTCAGTTAAATTTTCTTTTAAATTAAGTATTGGTTGTCCAAAAAATTATGAGCCTAAAAAATTTGTTTTAGATTGGGTTAAAGATAATCGTAAAAAAGTTTTTATTTATAATGATCCAACAAAAGCAATTAAGAATGCTGATGTAGTATTTTCTGACAAGGTTATATCTTTAAATGATAAAGTGAATAAAAAGAAAAAAATAAATGATTTTAAAAATTTTGTAATTGATAAAAAACTAATGTTGAATGCAAAAAAAGATTGCACTTTTCTTCATTGCTTACCAAGAGGATCTGAGGTTAGTGATGAAGTTTTTTTAAGCAAACAATCAGAGGTATGGCTGCAAGCTCTAAACAGAGTTCATGTTCAAAAAAGTATTTTATTATACGCTTTTGGTAAACTTTAAGGAAGTGGAACTGGACTATCTGAATTTTGATTTAAGTATTTTATAACAGACGCTCTATCTTCTTCTTTTCTTAAACCAGCAAATGCCATTTTAGTTCCTTTTATATAAGCTGTAGGCTTTTCTAGGAAACCATTTAGTTCTTCAAGGTTCCAATCTTTACCGTATTCAGCTAAAGCATTTGAATATTTATAATCTTCAACAGATCCAATTTTTCTTCCGACAACATTATAAAGTGCTGGTCCAATTTTATTGCCTTCACCTTTTCCAATTGAATGACAAGCTGCACATTTTTTAAAAATTTGTTCACCTGATGATGCATCTCCTTGAGCCATTATTAAATTAATATCGACTTTTTCCTCAATTTTTTCTTCTTGTGTATTATCTGAACTTGCAACTTGGACAACTTCTACTGCAAATCCTGGTTTTTCTGGTTTTTCTACATGAAAAATTATTTCAGATATTTTGCCAATACCAATTACCAGTAATGCTACCATTAAAACAGCAGCAATGATTTTATTTAGCTCGAACGAATCCATTTTATAATTTTTTAAAACGAACGTATAACATGATAATTAAAAATTTACTTAAATTATAATGTATAAATTTGCCACTATTTTATTTAAATTAAATAGCCGTAAGTTATGAAAACATTGGTAATAATTCCTTCTCGTTTGTCTGCGACGAGACTACCTGGAAAGCCACTTCTAAAAATTAATAATATTTCAATAATTTCACATGTTTTTAAAAGAGCTAAAGAGGCAAATATAGGAGAAGTTATTGTTGCTGCTGAAGACCAAGAAATTATAGATGATGTTAAAAAAAATGGAGGTAATGCAATAATAACAGGAAAAAATCATAAAACTGGAACAGATAGAATTTATGAGGCATTTAAAAAGTTAGATTTAAAAGATGTAGATTTAATAATGAATCTTCAAGGTGATGAACCGAATATTGATATCAGAGATATTGTTAGTCTAAATAATTTCATGAAAAGTTCAAAAGCAAATATTGGAACTTTAGCTTCCAAAATAAATGATAATAATATGTACAGTAATGAAAACGTTGTTAAAGTTATAACTGAAAAAGTTTTAGAAAATAAAAATTTTCCGAAAGCTCTAAATTTTAAAAGAAAAATTAACGAAATAAATAATAATATTTATCATCACCTAGGAATTTATTGTTATTCAGTTGAAGCTTTAGAAAAGTTTGTAAATTTAAAACAATCTGAAAATGAAATAAAAAATCGTTTAGAACAGTTAAGAGCTCTAGATAATCAACAAACCATAAATGTGGCACTTGCAAATAGTTCTCCTATTGGGGTTGATACAGAAGAAGATTATCTAGCTATAAAAAAAATAATGGAATATAAATAAAAATGAGCAAAATATATTTTCAAGGAACTTTCGGGGCATATTCTCATTTGGCAGCTCTTTCACTTTATCCAAAAGCTGAGATTATACCCTGCAAAACTTTTGATGAATGTTTTTTAAAAGCCTCAACTGAATCTGAATCTAAAATAATTATACCTGAGTCAAATAGAATTACTGGTAATATTGGTATTGAATATTTGATTTTTAAGTATCGATTAAACATTTATGCTGAGCATTTTCAAAAAATAGAACATAATTTATTAGGACTTTCTGGCTCAAAACTTTCTGAAATCAAAGATGTATATTCACACGCGCAGGCTTTATCTCAATGTTCAGATTTTATTAAAACAAATAATTTAACAGAACATATAAGAGCTGATACCGCCGGTTCAGCAGAAATGATTTCTAAAAATAAAGATAAATCTCAAGCTGCAATCGCGTCATCTTTAAGTGCAGAAATTTATGGATTAGAAATTTTAAAAAAAAATATTGAAAACGAATCTGGAAACTTAACAAGATTTTTAATAATGGGTAAAAATATTTCACAGCCAGAATTTAAAGATAAAAAATATATAACTTCATTTTTATTTAAGTTAAAAAGCAAACCAGCTGCGCTTTATCAATCTTTAGGTGGATTTGCTATTAATGGAGTTAATTTAACAAAACTACAAAGTTATCCTGAGAGAAATTCTTTCGACTCATTTTTTTTCCTATGTGATCTTGATGGACACATTGAAGACAAGAAAGTTCAAAAGTCCCTTGAAGAACTCGGGCTTCATTGTGAGGATTTTCACGTACTAGGTGTTTTTGAGGCTGATAAGTTAAGAGATAAAAAGTCCTAATCTTTTCTTGTAGATTAGAAAATATTGCTGTTATAATACTTTTGGAGGCTAGAGGTGAATGCTGCTTGAACCCGACCAGATCTTAACGGAAGCAGTCGTAGAGACAGTTATTCAGGTTCTAGTCTCCTAAAAAATTAAATAATGAATAAAAATTCTAAAGTATTAGCATTAAAATATCGACCACAAACATTCGATGATTTAATAGGGCAAGAAGTCGTTGCGGAAACAATCAAAAATGCGATTAAGTTAAATAAGACTCCAAATGCTTATCTTTTTACTGGGATTAGAGGAATTGGAAAAACTACAACAGCTAGAATCGTAGCTAAATCTCTCAACTGTTTAAACGGCCCAGATAAATTATGTAAAGATGATTTTTGTGAAAATTGTGAAGCGATATCTAATTCAAGTCACATCGATGTCCTAGAAATGGATGCTGCTAGCAAAACAGGGGTGGATGATGTCAGAGATTTAATAGAATTTTCTAGATATGGACCTACTTCAGCAAAATATAAAATATTTATAATTGATGAAGTGCATATGCTTAGCAAACAAGCGTTTAATGCTTTACTTAAGACATTAGAGGAACCTCCAGAGTATTTAAAATTTATTTTTGCAACAACTGAAATTAAAAAAATTCCAATAACCGTTGTTTCAAGATGTCAAAGATTTGATTTATCAAGAATAAAATCTTCTGAGTTATTTGAATTTATTAAAAAAATTAAAGATAAGGAAAATGGTAAAGCTTCAGATGATGCCCTGAAATTAATTGTTAAAATTTCTGAAGGTTCTGTAAGAGATGCTTTGTCTTTATTAGATAGAGGTTTATTAACATTAGAAAATGGTAAAGAATTAGATTTAATTTCAGCACAAAGTATTTTTGGTTATTTTGATAAATCTCAATTAATTGATTTATTTAAATTGATATTAGAAGGTAATGAAGATGAAGTTATAAAAATTTATCGTAAAATCTATGACCAAGGTATTGAACCCAAAGTATTCATTAATGATTTTTTAGAATTAATATATTATTTTAAAAATATAAATTTTCTAACTTTAGAAAGTACAAACTTTACATTAAACGATGAAGAATTTTCTAAAATTAAAGAGATTTCAAATACAATTGACTCTGAGGTATTAATTTTATTTTGGCAATTTACAATTAAAACACTCGAAGAGTTAGATATAGTTTCAAGCCAACATCTTTCAATTGAAATGTTTTTGATACGTTTAATGCATTTAAGTGGCATTAAGCAATCAAACGAAATTAGTTTAGATAAAAATTTAATAGAAAAAAAAATATCTACAATAGATAATAATGATTTAGAAGTTAAACCAGCTACTCAAATATTGGATCAAATTAAAAATATAACTCAAGAAAAAAAAGCCAAACCCCTAATAAATGATGATGTTAAGGCTACAGACGCACTTGAAATTAATTCTTTCGAAGATTTGTTAAATATATGTACCGTAAAAAAAGAAATAAAATTGAAATATGAGTTAGAAAAAAATGTTAATCTTGTTAGATTTGATAGTCCTAGAATAGAAATATCGTTTAATGATAATTTAGATAAAGATTTTGTAAAAGATTTATCCACTAAATTGTATGACTGGACTAATAAAAGATGGATTATAACTTTTAGTAAATCTAAGGGTCAAATGTCCGTGAAAGAAAAAGAAAAAAATTTAAAAAAAGAGTTAATTGATAAAGCAAAACAATCGGAGCTATATAAAAAGGTTATGGAAAAATTTCCTGATGCTGAACTAGTTGATGTAAAATTTAACAATAAAGAGGAAGATAATGACTGATTTTTCAAAGATATTAGATAAAGCAAAAGAACTTGAAGCAAAGATGAAAGAAAGCCAAGAAAAAATCAAAAATATCAGAGTAGAAGGAATTTCAGGTTCTAACTCTGTGAAGGTTACGCTTGATGGAGAGGGGGAGATGCAAAAATTAGAACTTTCTGATGAAGTATTAAAAGAAGAAAAATCAATAATAGAAGATTTAATAGTTGCTGCCCATAATAACGCCAAATCTCAAATCAAAGTTAAAACAACTGAGGAAATCTCAAAGGCTACAGGTGGGTTTGGAATACCTGGCTTTAAATGGCCGTTATAATAAATGCTTAATATAAATGAGATTGATGATTTAATTAAACTGATATCTAAGCTTCCAGGTTTAGGACCAAAGTCAGCTAAAAGAATTGTTTTAAAATTAATAAATAATAGAGACGAATTAGTCAAGCCAATGGCTAACACCTTAGCCCAAATTTACAAGAATGTTGCAAGATGCAATTCATGTGGCTCTTTAAAATCTAATTCTATTGGATGTAGCAATTGTGAAAATATAAAAGAAAAATATTCAAAAATTTGTGTTGTTGAAGATATTGCAGATCAATGGTCAATTGAAAGTTCTAATATATATAAAGGTTATTTCCATATTCTTGGTGGAACTATTTCTTCTGTCGGTCAAAGAAAAGAAGATTTACTAATTAATTCATTAGTGGAGAGGGTAAATAGAGAAAATATTGAAGAAGTTATTTTAGCAACAAGTGCAACCGTTGAGGGTCAAACAACCGCATATTATATTCAAGATAGTTTGAAAAATACTAAAGCAAAAGTTACAAAGCTTGCCCAAGGTTTGCCTGTTGGTGGTGAAATTGAAAGCTTAGACGATGGAACTTTGTTTTCAGCGTTTAAAAACAGATCTGATCTTAACTCAAATTCTAGTTAGATTTTTTCAACAATCTATTATGGTGTAATAATGGCTCTGTATATCCAGAGGGCTGCTCTTTGCCTTTAAAAATTAAATCACATGCTGTTTTAAATGCTAAAGAATTATCAAAATCATCACTCATTTTTTTATAGTTTGGATCATTTTTATTCTGTTCATCAACGATTTTAGCCATATCTTTCATAATACTTATAACTTGAACTTCAGTTGTAATTCCATGATGTATCCAATTAGCAATGTGTTGTGATGAAATCCTTAAAGTGGCTCTATCTTCCATAAGCCCAACATTATTAATATCTGGAACTTTAGAGCAGCCAACTCCTTGATCAATCCATCTAACTACATACCCAAGAAGAGTTTGTGCAGAGTTAGAAATTTCTGAGTTAATTTCATCTACAGACCAATTTGGTCTATCAGCTACAGGAATGGTTAAAAGATCATCTAATTTTGCTTTTGCTCTTTGCGAAATTGTTTTTTGTTGGTCAAAAATATTTATCTGATGATAATGAAGGGCATGTAAAGCAGCAGCAGTTGGTGAGGGTACCCACGCACAATTTGCTCCAGCTTTTAAATGTCCAATTTTTTGATCCATCATATCTTTCATTTTATCTGGCATAGCCCACATGCCTTTACCAATTTGTGCAACACCTGAAAAACCACATTGAAGTCCTATATCAACATTGTTGTTCTCATATGCTGAAATCCATTTTGAAGATTTCATATCTCCTTTTTTAATCATTGGTCCTGCTTCCATCGAGGTATGCATTTCATCGCCTGTTCTATCTAAAAAACCTGTGTTGATAAAAAATACACGATTTTTAAGAGTTCTAATACACTCTTTAAGATTTGCTGATGTTCTTCTTTCTTCATCCATGATTCCAATTTTACAAGTGTACTGCTCTAAGCCTAATAGGTTTTCTACTTCTGAAAAAATTTTATCAGTAAATGCAGTTTCTTCTGGACCATGCATTTTTGGTTTAACAATATAAATTGAACCAGTCCGAGAATTTCCTTTACGATTTAAATCATGAAGTCCTGCTGCAGTTGTAATAAAAGCATCCATAATACCTTCGGGAATTTCACTACCATCATTTAACAGGATCGCTGGATTAGTCATAAGGTGACCAACGTTTCTTACTAAGAGCAAACTTCTACCATGTAATTTTAATCCAATACCATCTTTTGAAATATAGCTCCTATCAGGATTTAATTTTCTCTCTAAAGTTTTGCCATTTTTTTCGAATTCATTTTTAAGATCACCCTTCATAAGTCCGAGCCAATTTCTATAACAAAGAACTTTGTCTTCAGCATCAACTGCAGCAACACTATCTTCATTATCACAAATTGTTGAAATTGCTGATTCAATTATAATATCACTTATTCGCGCTGCATCTTGCTGAGCACTAAATGCTTTAGGGTCTTTTAAAATTTCTATATGTAAATTATTATTTTTTAATATTATTGCTGAAGGATCATTTATATCTCCTCTGTGACCAACAAATTTTTCATTATCTTTAAGATGAAATTTTTGATCATTTTTATAAATGTTCAATAAACCTTTATTAACAGTAAATTTTGTAATTTCTTTCCAACTTAAATTTTCTAGTGGAAAAAAATTGTCTAGAAATTCTCTACCATATTTAATAACCATTTCTCCTCTGAGAGGGTCATATCTTTGTGAAACACTATCTTCTGACTGTTCTATTACATCAGTTCCATAAAGACTATCATATAAACTCATCCATCTAGCATTAGCAGCATTAAGAGCATATCTGGCATTCATAATTGGCACGACCAATTGTGGTCCAGCTATTTTAGAAATTTCCTCATCAACATTTTTTGTTTCAATTTTGAAATCACTACCAACTGTTTTTAGATAGCCTATTTCATTTAAAAAATTTTTGTATTCTTCTAAATTGATTTGGTTGCCTTTATTTTTAATATGCCACTCATCAATTTGTTTTTGGATAACGTCTCTTTTATTAAGTAAATCTTTATTTACAGGTGCTAATTCATGTGCTGCTTTATCAAAGCCTTTCCAAAAATCTTCTTTGTTTACCTTTGTGCCAACTAATAGTTCCTCGTTAATAAAGTTAAATAATATTTCTGAAACTTTAAGATTATTGATATTTATATATTTTTCTTTCATAAAATTTTTTTGTTTTTATACAAATTTTACCTAAGAAGTAAATTTACTAAACTTGTAGCCATCTTCTTCTTTAGAGTGCTATAAGAATACCTAAAAGTTTTTTGATTAGTTTTTTTTTAATCTTTAACTTAGAAGCAAGCTATACTTCACCGCGAAAAACATACCTTTTAATGATATTATGTCAAATAATTATTATTTTTTCTTAACATTTTGTTGCCTTTTTTCTAAAATAATTGGGTATAATTATTTACATGAAAAATTATCTAAACTTTGAAACAGAAATAAAAAATCTTGAAAGCGAATTAGATAAATTAAAAGATCCTTATAATCAGGGAGGATTAGCTCAAGTAGATACCCAAAAAATTTCTAAAACCCAAGAAGAATTAGATGAAAAATTATCTTTAATATATTCAAACCTAGATCCTTGGCAAACGACAATGGTGGCAAGACATGAGGATAGGCCTAAATCAAAATTTTTTATCGATAATTTATTTGATAATTTTGTACCTCTCTCAGGGGATAGATTTTATGGTGAGGATAAGTCAGTTTTAACTGGTTTTGCAAAATTTAATGGACAGTCAGTTTTGGTAATAGGCCAAGAAAAAGGCGATAATTTAGAAAGCAGAATAGAGAGAAATTTTGGAATGATGAGACCCGAAGGGTATAGAAAAACTATTCGTTTAATGCAGCTCGCTAATAAATTTAATATTCCAATAATTTCTTTTATAGATACTCCTGGCGCATATCCAGGTGTTGGCGCAGAAGAAAGAGGTCAAGCAGAGGCAATAGCTAAATCTATTGAATGTTGTATGGAATTAAAAGTGCCTACATTAGCCATCATAATTGGAGAAGGTGGATCTGGTGGCGCTATAGCTTTAGCATCATCGAATAAGGTAATAATGTTAGAAAATGCAATTTACTCAGTAATTTCACCTGAGGGATGTGCAACTATATTATGGAGGGATCCAAAAAAAATGCTTGATGCTGCAAAAGCAATGAAATTGTCAGCTAAAGATTTGTTAGAATTAAATGTAATAGATGAAATTATAAAAGAACCTTTAGGTGGAGCTCACAGAGATAAAGATTTAATGCTAGAGAATGTAAGAGATTCAATTGAAAAAAATTTAAATTTTTTTAAAGATATGACATCGGAAGAAATTTTTAATCATAGAAAAAATAAGTTTTTAAAAATTGGAAGAAACAAAGGATTTATAAATAATCCTGAGGATTTAAGTGCTATTACACCTAAAAACAAAAAATTTAATAATGTCTTTAAATCTAAAAAGTTACTGATTTATTCAGCAATTGCTTTTTCAGCAATTATTTTGAGCCTACTTATTTTTTTATAGGGCCCCACAACAATTTTTAAACTTTTTTCCTGTTGCTTCACATCTGTCATTTCTAGAAATTTTTTCATCTTTTTTTTGAATTAACAAACATTTAGGGTTATCAGATATATTTTGCTGATTGATGGAAGGTGATTGCAAAGAACTTGTTTGTTCAACAACTTTTAAATTCATTAAAATAGTTACATAATCTAGTTTAAGTTTTTCTAGTAAATTTTTAAAAAGTTCAAATGCTTCTTTTTTATATTCAATTAAAGGATCTCTCTGACCATAAGATCTGAGACCAATTACTTGTCTTAACTGTTCAAGATATTGTATATGGGATTTCCAATTTAAATCTATTGATTGTAAAAGAATTCTTTTTTCAATTTCCTTAGCGTATTTTTCTCCTAAAATTTTTATTCTCTCTTCCCTAGATTCTTCAAACTTTTTAATTATTTTTTCTCTTAAAGAGGTCTCCGAAAGCTCAATTAATTCTTGAAGTTCTTTCTCATCAAAACTTTTACCAACTAATGTTTTAAGTTTACTGTCAAATTCAGTATTTTTTGGATTTGATTTTTTTTGTCTTTTTAAATTAACAATATCATCAATAATTTCTTTTAAAAATTCTTCAGAATAATTAAAAATAGTATCACTATTCATTGCGTCATTTCTTTGAGAAAATATAACGTGTCTTTGATCATTTAAAACGTTGTCAAACTTAATTAAAGTTTTTCTGATATCAAAGTTTCTTGCTTCAACTTTTTGTTGTGCTCTTTCCAAAGCTTTATTGATCCAGGGATGGTCGATACTTTCACCATCTTTAAGACCTAACTTTTGTAGAATATTATTCATAGACTCTGAACCAAAAATTCTCATTAAATCATCTTCAAGACTAACATAAAAAATTGAACTTCCTTCATCACCTTGTCTTCCTGATCTTCCTCTAGCTTGATTATCAACTCTTCTAGATTCCATTCTTTCAGTACCGATTACAAATAAACCTCCAAGAGATTTAATTTTTTCTTTATTTAATTTTAATTGATCTTCTGGAATTGAGCCTTTTTTACCTCCAAGTTGAATATCCACACCTCTGCCAGATATGCTTGTAGTAATAATTACAGAACCTTCTTTTCCAGCGTTTGCAATAATTTCTGCTTCATTTTCATGATTTTTTGCATTTAAAACTACGTGTTCTACTTTTTCTTTTTTTAACAAATCTGAATAAATTTCTGATTTGTTTACACTGGAAGTAAAAACTAAAATAGGTTGGCCATTTTTATTACATTCACATATTTTTTTTATAATCGCATCATTTTTTTCATGTTCTGTTCTAAAGATTTGATCATTATAATCTTTTCTAATCATAGTTTTATTAGTTGGAATAACTAAAACTGGAAGATTATATATTTCATAAAATTCTTCCGCCTCAGTAGCCGCTGTACCTGTGCATCCTGCTAATTTTTTATATAATTTAAAATAATTCTGATAAGTGATTGAAGCTAATGTTTGGTTTTCGACTTGAATATCAATCTTTTCTTTAGCCTCTAGAGCCTGATGAAGTCCATCACCAAATCTTCTTCCTTCAAGAATTCTTCCAGTTAATTCATCAATTATTTTTAAGCTACCATCTTTTATAAGATAGTCTCTACCATTTACAAATAAATGATTTGCTCTTAAAGCTTGATTGACATGATGAACTAAATGTAAATTTTCAGGATCATAAAAATTATTATTTTTAAGTATTCCAGCATTACCAAAAATTTTTTCTACATTATTAATACCATCATTAGTTAGTAAAATACTTTTTTCTTTCTCATCAATTTCATAATCTTTACTATTTAATTGTCGTACCAATTTATCAATTGCTAAATATTGATAAGTTTTATCTTCTGCAGCTCCAGAAATAATCAAAGGTGTTCTTGCTTCATCAATTAAACATGAGTCGATTTCATCAACAATAGAAAAGAAATGATCTCTTTGTACTTTTTCTTCTTTAGAGTACTTCATGTTGTCTCTTAAATAATCAAAACCTAATTCACTGTTAGTTGCATAAGTAATATCGCAGTTATAATTTAATTTTCTTTCCTCATCATTTTGGAAATTATTTATAAAACCAGATGACAATCCTAAAAATTTATAAATCTCACCCATTTCAAGAGAGTCTCGCTTTGCAAGATAATCATTTACAGTGACTATATGAACTCCATTTTCATTTAGTGCATTTAAATACGCAGCTAGAGCAATCGTTAATGTTTTACCTTCCCCAGTTCTCATTTCTGCAATTTTACCCTCGTGAAGTGCCACACCGCCAATTAATTGAACATCATAATGTCTTTCATTTCTTGTTCTTTTTGAAGCCTCTCTAACTAAGGCAAAAGCTTCTGGCAAAAGATCATTTAGGTTTTTACCTGATTTAATGTTTTGCTTTAGTTCTAAAGTTTTTTTTGGAAAATCTTCATCACGTAGTAATTTAATTTGATCTTCAAGTGAGTTAATATTTGTTACAATCTTTTTAATTCTGTCTAACTCTTTTTCGTTATTAGATTTGATAAATTTTGTTAGAAAGTTTAAAGGATTGAACATTAGTTTTTTTGATTTATTATTTACTTATAACCTTTAATATAAGTATCAATTAAAATTTTTAAACTCTATGGGAATTAATTTAACTAACTTTTTATCATCTAAATCAAACAATACTAAAATGATTGATTTTCAAGATTTAGATCATATTGATGGTATTTCGATATCTGCAGTTAGTGCTAATTTATATAAAAATAATCGAGATGATTTAGTAATGTTTTATTTTAGAGATGGGGCTAATTATGCATCAGTTTATACTCAATCAACTATAGTCTCTGAAAATATAAAATGGAATTTAAATCAAAAAAGTAAAAAAATTTTTTCACTAATTGTAAACACTAGAAACGCAAATGCATTTACAGGAAATGAAGGCTATCAAAGTTTAAAAAACATTGCAAAGTTAGTTTCTGAAAAACTTACAGAAAAACAAAAAAGTGATGAAGATAGTCCAAAAATAATTAGTAGTAGTGAAATTATTTTTGGATGTACAGGCACTATCGGTGAAAAGTTTCCAGAAGAAAAAATTTTAAATCAAATTCCGAATTTAGTTAATAAAATCAGTTATACCCAAAATAAATATATTTGGATGAAGGCTGCACTTGGAATTATGACAACTGACACAAAGCCAAAATTAGCAATGGAGGAGTGCAAGATTGGAGGAAAAAATGTTAAAATTTTTGGAATAGCCAAAGGCTCAGGCATGATACATCCAAACATGGCAACTACTTTGGGATATATATTTACTGATGCAGATCTATCAAATGATATTTTAGATAAATTATTAAAAAAAAATATTTCAAATACTTTTAATGCAATTAGTTGTGATGGGGATACCAGCACAAATGATATGGTATCAATTTTTTCAACAGGTGCTGTAAAAAATTCTATAATAAAAAATATTAATGATAAAAAAATTAAAAGTTTTGATTTGGCTTTAAATAAAGTTTTGTTAAATTTAGCTAAAAGAGTTGTAGCTGATGGAGAAGGTGCTTCAAAATTCATAACTATAAGAGTAAAAAGTTGTAGTAATGAAAAAGATGCAAAAAAACTTGCTTTTTCAATTGCTAACTCACCGTTAGTAAAAACTGCTATTGCAGGACAAGATCCAAACTGGGGAAGAATTGCAATGGCAATAGGTAAAACTGGAGTAAAAATTAATTTAAACAAACTTGGTATTGAAATTGGAAATATTAAAATAGTCCAAAATGGAAAGTTAAATTCTAAATATTCAGAAAGTGATGCTTCAAATTATATGAAGAACGATTCAATAGAATTAAAAATTAATATTGGTACTGGAACAAAAGAATTTACAGCATATACGATGGATTTAACTAAAAAATACATTGAAATTAACGGCGATTATAGAAGTTAGAAATATTGAAATTAAATAAATGATTATTATTTATCAAATATGATTAAGTATCAGTTAACCTGTAAAGATTGTGAGTTGGCTTTTGATAGTTGGTTTGCGTCATCAAAAGAATATGACAAATTAAAAAAAAAGAAACTTTTGAATTGTCACAATTGTAATTCATTAAATGTAGAAAAAAGTTTAATGGCCCCAACCTTGATTAACACAAAAAACACATCTCAATCATCAGCTAATCATCTAGAAAAAATTAGCAAAATCAAAAAAACTCTCACTGAGTATCAAAATTTTATTAAGAAAAATTTTAAATATGTAGGAGAAAACTTTGCATACGAGGCTAGATCAATACATTATAATTCTAAGAAAAAAAATCCAGGTATTTACGGCACTGCTTCAAAAGAAGAACTTAAAGAATTGAGCGAAGAGGGAATTGATGCTCAAATGATACCTTGGATAGAAGATAAAAATAATTAATTTTTATTAAAAATAGAAATATAGTTTACTGACTTATCGTTACTAAGTGTCCATTGATCTTTAATTAGATTATATTTCATTCCATCTAATTTTTGCACAGTAAGATTATTTTTTTTGGAAATTGCAATTAAATCGTCTGGATTTAAAAATTTTTCCCATTCATGCGTACCTATTGGAAGCCATCTCATAATATATTCTGCTCCAATAATTCCAAAAATATAAGATTTTAAAGTTTTATTAAGAGTTGCAACAAACATAATACCATTTTTTTTTAATAATTTAGAGCAAGATTTTATAAAAAAATTTACATCTTCTACATGTTCAACTATTTCCATATTTAAAATAACGTCAAATTTTTTATTCGTTTTTAAATTTTCTGGAGAAGTGTTCTTATATTCAATTTTTAAATTATTTTTCTTAGCATGCATTTTTGCAATTTTAATATTTTTTTCTGAAGCATCAATTCCAACCACATTAGCACCCAATCTACTCATTGGTTCTGATAACAATCCTCCACCACAACCGATATCTAAAATATTAATTTTATTGAGAGGTTTACTTTTGTCATTTAAATTAAAATGATTAATTATGTTATCTTTAATATAACGAATTCTAATTGGATTAAACTTATGAAGGGGTTTAAATTTTCCATTTGGATCCCACCATTCCTCGGCCATTTTTGAAAATTTTTCTATTTCTTTTTTATTTACACTTGTCATATAAGATATTTAGTTGACATAACAATTAAGATGTATTTTATCAATTATTAATTAAATTTAGTCACAAACAACACATGAAAACTATAGTTCTAAAATTTGGTGGTACTTCTGTAGGTAGCATAGATAGAATTAAAAAAGCTATTAAAATAATTTCCTCACATAAAAAAGGTGGAAATAGAGTTGCTGTAATTTCCTCTGCGATGAGTGGCGTTACAAATGATTTAGTAAAAAAATCAAAATTGATTAGTAATAATTTTGATAAAGCTGAGTATGACTCTTTGCTTGCAACAGGAGAGCAAGCATCTTGTGCATTAATTGCTGGTGGACTAAATGACATAGGTTTAAAATCAAGATCATGGTTGGCATGGCAAATTCCAATATTAACATCTGGCCCGCATTCTGGAGCTAGGATTGAAAATATTGAAAGTAAAATTTTACTTAAATTTATGAAATCAGGGGGAATACCTATTATTACTGGTTTTCAAGGGATAAATACGAGTTCTAGAATTACAACACTTGGCAGAGGAGGATCTGATGCTTCAGCAATTATGCTCGCTAAATTTTTAAAAGCTGATGAGTGTATAATTTATACTGATGTTGATGGTGTGTACACAACAGATCCAAGATTACATAAAAAAGCTAAAAAAATTAAAAAAATTTTTTATGATGAAATGTTGGAAATGGCATCTTTGGGTTCAAAAGTTATGCAACCTACCTCAGTTCAAGATGCAAAATTAAATAATATTGATATTCAAGTAAAATCATCTTTTGTAAAAAAACCAGGCACTTTAATTACCGGTTCAAAAAAAGAATTTAGCAACAAAATTATAACTGGAATTTCTTCAACAAGAAATGATGCAAAAATAACGATTGTAGGCGTTAAAGATAAGCCAGGAATAGCAGCATCAATTTTTAAACCATTGTCAGAAAATCTTATTAATGTTGATATGGTTGTTCAAAACATATCTTTAAATGGTAAAGAAACAGATATAACTTTTACCATTAAGTCTGAAGATTTAAAAAAGACAGAGAAATTAATTAAGCAAAATAAAAAAATTTCTTATAGAGAATTGTCTTTTGATAAAAATGTTTCAAAAGTTTCAATTATAGGTGTTGGTATGATCACTACACCTGGAATCACTTATAGAATGTTTCAAGCTTTAGCATCTAAAAAAATAAATATAATGGTAATATCAACATCTGAAATCAAAATATCAGTTTTAATTGCTAACAAAAATATCAAAAAAGCTATAGCTGCACTTCATAAGGAATTTAAACTAGATTAAAATGAGTTTAAGACCATTTAGAGACATAAATAGAAAAAAAACTAAAACTATTAGCATTGGAGATATAAAAATTGGAGGAGATAACCCAATCTCAGTACAATCAATGACCAATACACTTACAACTGATATTAAGGCTACAATTGAACAAATTAATGCTATTCATAAGGAAGGTGCTGATCTAGTTAGAGTATCTTGTCCAGATGAAGAGTCTTCTAAAGCTTTAAAAGA
>JAYPCR010000010.1:0-17277 GCA_038124805.1 Candidatus Pelagibacteraceae bacterium | reverse complement strand
AGAGCTAATCAAAAAATTACCTCTTTAGATAAAAAATTAATTACCCAAAAAAATATTAAGATGATTATAGAATTAAATAAAATTGCAAAAAAAAGAGGACAAAGCCTTGCACAAATGGCAATCGCTTGGGTGTTAAATAACAATGCCGTTACTTCAGCTTTAATTGGTGCAAGAAATGTCAATCAATTACAAGAAAATATTAATGCAATTAAAAATTTAAATTTTTCAAAAGCAGAAATATCTTTAATTAATAAAAAAGCCAAAGATGGTGGAATTAATATATGGCTTGCTTCGAGTTCATACTAATTATAATTAGAAGTAATGATAAAATTTAATTTAGAAAATAGAGTTGCAATAGTTACTGGAGGAGCCCAAGGCTTTGGATTAGCCATTACAGAAAGATTTATTCAATCTGGTGCAAAAGTAGTTATTTGGGATATAGATGAAGATGAAGCTAAAAAAGCAATCTCTAAAATAAATTCTGAATATTTAATTTATCAAATTGTTGATGTGACAGATTTTGAGTCAGTATCTAAAAAACTTAAAGAGGTTGAAAATTTATTGGGAAAAATTGATATTTTAGTAAATAATGCTGGTATAGCGGGCAAAAACACTACAGTTGCTGACTATCCTATTGAAGAATGGAATAGAGTTATAAATTTAAATTTAAATTCAGTTTTTTATTGTTCAAAAGCAGTGGTGCCTTTTATGGAAAAAAATAATTATGGTAGAATTATAAATATAGCATCAATAGCTGGTAAAGAAGGTAATCCAAACGCTAGTGCATATAGCTCATCAAAAGCAGGAGTGATTGGTTTAACTAAGTCTCTTGGTAAAGAATTAGCTAATAAAAATATTGCTGTTAATTGTGTGACACCCGCAGCAGCTAAAACAAGAATTTTCGATCAAATGACAGAAGAACATATTAATTATATGTTATCAAAAATTCCAAGAAATAAATTTGCAAAAGTTGAAGAATTGGCATCATTAGTAACTTGGTTAGCCTCAGAGGAAAATTCTTTTTCAACAGCAGCTGTATTTGATTTAAGTGGAGGAAGGGCAACGTATTAAATATGCAAATAGGAATTGATGTTGGAGCGACAAAAATAGAGAGCGTAATTTTAGAAGATAATGGAAAAGAGTCTCATAGATCTAGAACGGATTGTCCGAAAGATTATTTAACTATTATTAGAACTATTAAACAAATTAATGAACAATTAGAAAAAAAATTTAAGAAAGAATTACCTATAGGTGTATGTCATCCAGGTGTTCATTCACCTCAAACTGGTTTAGTAAAAAATGCACCTAATTGTTATTGGCTTGAAAAAAAACCATTTCAAAGTGATTTAAGAAAAGCATTAGGTAAAGAAGTTTTTTGTGAAAATGATGCTAATTGTTTTGCTTTATCCGAAGCTATTGATGGTGCTGGTAAACATTATAAAATTGTTTATGGAATTATTTTAGGCTCTGGAGCCGGAGGTGGTCTTGTTATTGATAAAAAAATAGTTACAGGACCAAATGGTGTTGCGGGAGAATGGGGTCATAATCAAATTCCATATTTTTTAGGTAAGAGAGAAGAATTCGAGAGTACTTCAGCAAGAGAAGCTGAAATAGAAAGTTTTATTTCTGGTTTAGGTTTAGCTAAAAGATTTAATAAAAAATTTAATAAAAATTTAAAAACTAACCAAATTTTTGAACTAAATAGAAAACATGATTTAGATGCCCAAAACTTTATTGAAGATTTTAAAATAAATTTAGCAATGTCTCTTGCAACAATAATTAATATTTTAGATCCTGATGCTTTTGTATTTGGCGGAGGTGTATCAAATGAAATTGATTTTTTAAGTGAAATTGAATCTATAGTTAAAAAATATGTTATAGGAAAAGAGTATGAAGGTGTTTTTTTAAAACCTAAATATGGAGATGCGAGCGGTGTTAGGGGTGCTGCAAGACTTGGTAGAACAACAATTTATTAATTTCAATTAATAGTTGAATATAGTTTTAGAATAAAATTCAATAGTTCAATTAATAATATAAAAATTTTCAAAAATAATTTTTCAACTTTAAATTGAGGAAAATATTAACAATTTAAAATTATTAATTAAAAGTATAGCTTCCAATTTTATTAATAAAAAAAGGAGAAATATGAAAAAGATAATAATTGCAATTATTGCAATGGCAATCGCTCCAACTCTATCTTATGCAGCTTCTAAAGCAGAAGTGCTTCACTGGTGGACATCTGGTGGAGAAGCAAAAGCTCTTCAAGTTTTAAAAGATGATTTTGCATCAAAAGGTGGTGAATGGTCAGATATGCCAGTTGCTGGTGGTGGTGGAGATGCTGCTATGCAAACACTAAAAGCTAGAATTGTAGCAAATGATGCTCCAGCTGCTGCTCAAATTAAAGGACCAACTATTCAAGCCTATGACAGAGAAGGTGTTGTTGCTCCATATAATATTGATGCTGTAGCTAAATCTGAAGGATGGGATAAACTTTTAAGTAAACAAGTAGCTGATCATATGAAGTGTGATAATGGAAAAGCATATTGTGCTGCTCCAGTTAATATTCACAGAATTGATTGGTTCTGGGCTAACAAAAAAGTTCTAGATTCAAATGGAATCAAAATGCCTACTTCATGGGACGAGTTCAATGCTGCTGCTGACAAGCTGCAAGCAAAAGGAATTATTCCTCTAGCGCATGGATCTCAACCTTGGCAAGATGCAACTGTTTTTGAAGCAGTAGCTCTTGGTATTGGTGGAAATGATTTTTACAAAAAAGCATTTGTTGATGCAGATGCAGCTACTTTAGGTAGTGCAACAATGGTAAAAATATTTGACCAAATGAGAAAACTAAAAGGCTATACTGATGCTGGTTCTCCAGGAAGAGACTGGAACGTTGCAACTGGTATGGTAATGGAAGGTAAAGCTGCTTTCCAACTTATGGGTGATTGGGCAAAAGGAGAATTTTCTGCAGCAGGTTTAAAACCAGATGTAGATTATTACTGTGCTGCAACTCCATCAAATAATGGTTACTTATACAACGTTGACTCATTCATTTTCTTTAAAATTAAAGGAAAAGAAAAAGTTGAAGGTCAAAAGTTACTTGCAAGTTTGATCATGGGTAAAGAGTTCCAAAAAGTTTTCAACATTTACAAAGGATCAATTCCAGCAAGACTTGATGTTCCGATGGATGACTTTGACAAATGTGCGAAAAAATCTAATGCAGATTTAAATACTGCAGCAAAAAGTGGTGGATTACTGCCAAGCTTTGCTCACGGTATGACTTTGGAGCTAGGTGTTAAAGGAGCAATTCAAGACGTTGTGACTGAACACTTTAACTCTGATATGTCTTCGCAAGATGCTGTTAACAAATTATCAGCTGCTGTTAAGGCTGCAAGTTAATCAGTTAAAGAGTTAATAAATTAATCTAATTACGCGCTACTAGTTTAAAATTAGTAGCGCGTATATTTTATTTTCAAATTTATGTATTGGCTGAAAAGAAATTTACCAAAATTAGTTATTGCACCATCTTTTGGTGTGTTAGCGTGGTTTGTTTATGGTTTTATATTTTGGACTATTTATATTTCTTTTACAAATTCTAAACTTTTACCAATTTATGATTTTAAAGGACTGGGTCAGTATTTCAGATTATGGTCAATGCCAAGATGGCATGTAGCAGTTGAGAATTTATTTATATTCACAATTTTATTTATAGTTTTTTGTGTATTTATAGGGATTATTTTAGCTATTTTGCTGGATCAAAAAATTAGGGCAGAGGGTTTTTTAAGAACTATTTATTTATATCCTATGGCTTTATCATTCATAGTTACTGGTACTGCCTGGAAATGGATACTTAACCCTTCTTTAGGATTAGAGAAGTTTGCTCAGGATATTGGTTTCACTAATTTTACCTTTGATTGGCTAGTCACACCAGGAATGTCAATCTATACAATTGTAATTGCCGGTGTATGGCAATCATCTGGATTTATAATGGCAATATTTTTAGCTGGTCTTCGATCAGTTGATGATGAAATTATTAAAGCTGCAAAAATTGATGGTGCAAGCTTAGTTTCAATTTATACAAAAATAATTTTACCAATGATGAGACCAGTATTTATGAGTGCTATCGTTATATTAGTTCATTTAGCAATCAAAAGTTATGATCTAGTCGTTGCATTAACAGCTGGTGGTCCAGGAATTTCTTCAGATATGCCTGCAGTATTTATGACCCAAATGGCTTTTCATAGAAGTGAAATAGGTCTTGCATCAGCAAGTGCTATTATGATGTTTTTAACTGTTGCTGCAATTGTTATACCATATTTATATTCAGAATTAAGAAGAGAAGATGACAGAAAATAATTTTAGAGAATTAGAAAATAAATCAAAAAGTAAAAAAACTATTTATAGATGGATATTATTTATAATCCTAGGAATTTTTGCATTGTATTACATAACTCCACTTTATGTAATGGTTGTTACTTCGTTTAAAACAATGGAAGAGATTAGACAAGGAAATCTATTTTCTTTACCAAGTTCTTTAAATCTTGAAGCATGGGATGTTGCCTGGAATGGTCAAGGATTTTCTGCAGGAGATGTTTTTTTAAAAACTTATTTCTGGAATTCAGTCAAATTAGTTGTTCCAGCTGTAATCATTTCAACAATTATGGGAGCTATAAATGGTTATGCTCTTACCAAATGGAGATTTAAAGGGGATAGTTATATTTTTTTATTATTTTTATTTGGAACTTTTATACCTTATCAAGCAATCTTGTTACCGATGTCAAGAACACTTGGTTCGTTAGGTATTTCAAATTCTATTTATGGATTAATTTTAGTTCATATTGTCTATGGTCTGTGTTTTACAACTTTGTTTTGTAGAAATTATTATATTTCAATATCAAGTGAAATTGTAAAAGCTGCAAGAATTGATGGAGCAGGTTTCTTTAAAATATTTTTTAAAATCATTTTACCAATTTCTGCTCCAATTTTAGTCGTAACTGTTATTTGGCAGTTCACAGCTATTTGGAATGATTTCTTATTTGGTGCAACTTTTACATTTGGTAATGAAGCACCTGTTCAAGTAGCTTTAAACAACATGGTTTTAACCAGCTCAAGTGTTAAAAGATATAATGTTGATATGGCTGCAGCAATCATTGCTGGTTTCCCAACTTTGATTGTTTACATTTTAGCAGGAAAATATTTTATTAGAGGTTTAACAGCAGGATCAGTGAAAGGATAAAATGGCAAATTTAAAAATTAATGACATAAATAAAAATTTTGGAAACACTGAAGTCTTAAAAGGGATCAATTTAGACATAAAAGACGGTGATTTTTTAGTACTTTTAGGTCCTTCTGGATGTGGAAAATCAACTCTTTTAAACACAATTGCAGGATTAGAAAGTTCAAATAGTGGCGAAATTTTAATTGATAACTACAAAGTCAACGACATGGAGCCAAGCGATAGAGATATTGCATTAGTATTTCAATCATATGCCTTGTATCCAGCAATGACAGTTAAAAAAAATGTTACATTTGGACTAGAACAAAGAAAAACATCAAAAGAAAAAATAGCTGAGGCGTTAGAAAAAGTTTCCAACCTATTAAAGATAAATGAATTATTAGATCGTAAACCTTCACAACTTTCTGGAGGACAAAGACAAAGAGTTGCGATGGGTAGAGCTTTAGTTAGAGATCCAAAAGTTTTTTTATTTGATGAACCTTTGTCAAATCTAGATGCAAAACTTAGAGTAGAAATGAGAAGAGAAATTAAAAAACTACATCAAAATTTAAAAACTACAGTTGTTTATGTTACTCATGATCAAACAGAGGCAATGAGTTTAGGAACAAATATAGCAATTATGAATCATGGTGTTATTCAACAATGTGATACTCCAAAAAATATATATAATTATCCAAGTAATGTATTTGTTGCTGATTTTATAGGTTCGCCTTCAATGAATTTATTAAATGGAAAATTAATAACAAAAGATAATAAAAAAATATTTGTCCCTGAAAATTCAAACAATGCTACTGAAATTTCTTTAGAAAAATATAATTTTAAAAACAAAATAAATGAAAATGAACAGAGTGTGATATTAGGTATTAGACCTGAACATTTATATTTTAATAGAGTTAATCCAGAAGATTGTGAAATTTCTGTTCGATCTGAATTAAATGAGTATATAGGTCACGAACAAATTATAACTTATAATTTTTATGATCAACAATTATTAGGAAAATTTTCATCAACTTATGATATTGAAATGAATAAAGATTATAAGTTATTTTTAGATATTAATCATATATCACTATTTGATAAAGTCTCTAAAGAAAGAATTTAATGAAAGTTACTTATTCAGATTTAAAAAATAAAAAAGTTTTTATTACTGGCGGAGGCTCAGGAATTGGAGCATCAATTGTTGAACATTTTTGTGAACAAAAAAGTGAAGTTTTTTTTGTAGATATAAATATTAAAGACTCAAATAAATTAATCAACAAACTAAAGAAGAAAAAATTTAGACTACCAAAATTTATTGAGTGTGATTTGTTAGATGTTGAGAAATTACAAAATGTTATAAAAAATATAATTACTTCAAAAGGACCAATAAATGTTTTGGTAAATAACGCAGCAAATGATCAAAGACACAAAACTGAAGAGGTTGATGAAAAATATTGGGAGAATAGAATTGGTGTAAATTTAAAACATTGTTTTTTTGCTGCTCAAGCTGTTGTTGAAGGAATGAAAAAGTTAAAAAATGGCTCAATAGTTAATTTAGGCTCTGTTTCTTGGATGTTAGGAGAGGGTGATAAAGTTATTTATGAAACTGCAAAATCAGCAGTAGTTGGCCTAACTAGATCATTTGCTCAAGAATTTGGAATGTTTAATATAAGATGCAATTCTGTCGTGCCAGGTTCAATTGCAACCGAAAGACAAATTAAACACTGGCTAACGCCAAAATACAAAAAACTAATCTTAGAAAAGCAAGCTTTGAAAAGACAATTAAAACCAGAAGATGTTGCAAGGTTAGTTTTATTTTTAGCTTCTGATCAATCATCTGGTTGCACAAAACAAGATTTTATTGTTGATGCTGGAATAACTTAATTGATTTAGAATAATTTTAATTAAAGAAACTTTGATGAAGAAAAAAAATTTAAGAAGCCAACAATGGTTTAATAATCCAAAAGATCCAGAGATGACCGCTTTATATTTAGAGCGTTATCTGAATTATGGTTTAACTCGACAAGAGCTTCAATCAGGCAAACCAATTATAGGAATTGCTCAATCTGGAAGTGACTTATCTCCATGCAATAGACATTTTTTATCATTAAGTAAAAGAATTAAAGAAGGAATAGTTAAACAAGGTGGTATTCCTATGGAGTTTCCAACTCATCCTATTCAAGAAACTGGAAAAAGACCTACTGCAATGTTGGATAGAAACTTGTCATACTTATCATTAGTAGAAGTTTTATATGGTTATCCTATTGATGGAGTAATTTTAACTACAGGATGTGATAAAACTACTCCTGCTGCTTTAATGGCTGCAGCTACAGTAAATATTCCTGCAATAGTTTTGTCTGGTGGACCCATGTTGGATGGAAACTATAAAGGAAAATTAGCTGGTTCAGGAACAATTGTTTGGGAAGCTAGAAAATTATTAGCTAAAGGTGAAATTAATTACGAAAAATTTATGGATATGGTTGCTTCCTCAGCTCCAAGCATTGGCCATTGCAATACAATGGGCACAGCATCATCGATGAATTCTGTTGCAGAAGCTTTAGGCATGTCTTTACCTGGATGTGCAGTAATTCCTGCACCTTATAGAGAAAGAGAACAAATTTCTTATGAAACAGGAAAAAGAATAGTTCAAATGGTACATGAAGATTTAAAGCCATCAAAAATAATGACAAAACAAGCTTTTGAAAATGCAGTGGTGGTTGCAAGTGCTATTGGTGGATCAAGTAATTGTACAACTCACTTAATTGCTATTGCAAAACATATGGGAATTAAATTTGATTTATCTAATTGGCAAAAACTTGGTCATGAAATTCCATTGTTAGTAAATTGCCAACCTGCTGGCGAATATTTAATGGAAAAATTTTATAGAGCAGGCGGTATTCCGGCAGTAATGAAAGAATTAATTAAAAATAAAAAAATTAATACAAAAGCAATGACCGTGACTGGAAAATCAGTTGGGGAAAATTTGAAAAGAAATATTAATGTAGATAGATCGGTTATTAAAACATTTAGTGAAAAATTGGCGGATAATGCAGGTTTTTTAGTAATGAAAGGTAATTTTTTTTCATCCGCTATAATGAAAACTTCAGTAATTAGTAAAGAGTTCACAAAAAGATATCTATCAAATCCGAAACATCCAAATATGTTTTATGTAAAAGCTGCAGTGTTTGAAGGACCTGAGGATTATCACAAAAGAATTAATAATAAGAACTTAAAAATAGATGAAAATTCAATTTTAATTATCAGAGGTTGTGGTCCTGTTGGATATCCTGGATCTGCTGAAGTAGTAAATATGCAACCACCTAACAATCTTTTAAAAAAAGGCATTAATGCTTTACCAACTTTAGGAGATGGAAGACAAAGTGGCACCTCTGAGAGTCCATCTATACTTCATGTCTCACCAGAATCTGCTGTAGGAGGAGATATAGGTATCATTAAAACAGGAGATAAACTTTGTATTGATTTAAATAAAAGAAGAGTGGATTTATTAATTTCAAAAAAAGAATTTCAAAATCGAAGAAAGAAAAGAAAAATTAAAAAACTAATTAATCAAACCCCATGGCAAGAAATTTCAAGAGACCATGTGGGGCAACTCGAAGATGGCGCTTGTATTCGATCAAAGGAAATATATTTAGATATTTCTGAAAAGAAAGGGATACCAAGAAATTCACACTAATTTATATTGGAAAGGAAATAAATGAGCAAAAGACTTGAAGGAAAAAATATAATTGTAACTGCGGCTGGTCAAGGCATTGGCAGAGCTACAGCAATAGCTTTTAATAATGAAGGTGCCAATGTCATTGCAACAGATATAAATGAAAAAACTTTGAATGAATTAAATACTGAACATTCAAATATTAAAGTTCAAAAATTAGACGCAACAGATAAAAATGCTATTGATAATTTTTTAAAAGATAAAGATCGAATTGATGTATTATTTAATGCAGTAGGATTTGTTCATCATGGAACGATATTAGAATGTGATGAAAAAGATTGGGATTTTTCATTTGATGTAAATGTTAAGTCTATGTATTTCATGTCTAAAGCAATTATACCTTTTATGGTTAAACAGAATGGTGGCAGTATAATCAATGTATCTTCATGCGCTTCAAGTTTTAAAGGTTTTCCAAATAGATTTGTATATGGAACTACAAAAGGTGCAGTTATAGGTTTAACAAAAGCTATTGCAGCTGATTTTGTAAAACAAAATATTAGATGTAATTCAATTGCGCCTGGAACTGTATTTTCTCCATCATGGCAAGATAGAGTTAATCAAAGTCCAGATCCAGTTCAGGCTAAAAAAGATTTCATAGCTAGACAACCAATGGGTCGACTTGGCACTGCAGAGGAGATAGCTGCTGTTGCAGTATACCTAGCAAGTGATGACTCAACTTTTACAACAGGCACAACAATTTCAGTTGATGGTGGAATTTCAATTTAAATATAAATATAGGAGAGATTATGAAATTATTAAGAGTTGGAGATAAAGGTTCAGAAAAACCAGCTATATTAGATAAATCTGGTAAAATTAGAGATTTAAGTGCTCATATTAAAGATTTAAATCCAGAAAATCTAAACTTTGCAACTTTATCTAAATTAGATCAGGTTGATTTAAACTCATTACCGGAGCTATCTAATTCAGAAAGAGTAGGCTCATGTGTGTCAAAGCCAGGTAAATTTATTGCAATTGGATTAAATTACTCAGATCATGCTGCTGAAACTGGTGCAGCTGTACCATCTGAGCCAATTATGTTTATGAAAGCTACAAGTTCAGTAAATGGTCCTAATGATAATATTGAAATTGTTTCAGGATCAAAGAAATTAGATTGGGAAGTTGAACTAGGAATAGTAATTGGAAAAGAAACAAAACATATTACTGAAGATCAATCTCAAAATCATATACTTGGATATTGTCTAGTTAACGATATTAGTGAACGAGAGTGGCAAATTGAGAAAATGGGGCAATGGGTAAAAGGAAAATCTCATGATACGTATGGACCTATTGGTCCTTATTTGGTCACCAAAGATGAAATTAAAGATATAAATAATTTGAATATGTCTTTAGATTTAAATGGAAAAAGAATGCAAACTGGAAACACAAGTACTATGATCTTTAATGTAAATTTTATAGTTGCTTATGTAAGTCAATATATGTCTTTACAACCAGGAGATATTATTACTACAGGAACTCCTCCAGGAGTTGGTATGGGTATGAAACCGCAATTATTTTTAAAAGCTGGTGATAAATTAAAATTATCAATCGAAAATTTAGGTGAACAAAACTCTACTGTCGTACCACTTTAATTTTAAATGATTAAAACTTCTGAACCTAAGGTAATTTGGAATTCTAAATGTTTATTGGGTGAAGGTACACTTTGGGTAAAAGAACATAATTCAATTTATTTTGTAGATATAAAAAAGAAAAAAATATTTATCCTAAATATAAAAAATCAAAAAAAAAAAATAATTAAAGTAAATAAAGAAATAGGTTTTTTAGCTCATATAAAAAAGAATATTTTTATACTTGGTTTAAAGGGAGAGTTAAGAATTCAAGATTTAAAAACTAATAAAAAAATAAAATCAGTTTTTATTGAGGAAGATTTAAAATTGAATCGTATCAATGACGGTAAAACAGATCCTTTAGGTAACCTATGGTTTGGTACTATGGATAATTTAGAAAGAAATTTAAATAATGGATCTTTGTATAAGTTAGATAAAAATTTATTAATAACTAAAGTTGATAAAAATTACATGATTACAAATGGACCTGCATTTATCAATCCTTATAATTTCTACCATACCGATAGTAGAAGAAAGACAATCTATAAAATTAAAATAGATAAAAATAATAAATTAATTAAAAAAGAGGTTTTTAAAAAATTTTCAAAAAAAGATGGCGCTCCAGATGGCATGACATTAGATAGTAAAAATAATTTATGGGTATGTCACTATGGAGGAGCTGCTATATCCGTATTTAATAAAAAATCTAAATTAATTCATAAGATTAAATTTCCCGCTAAAAATATAACTAATTGTTGCTTTGGAGGAGCTAATAATAGAGATTTATTTGTATCCTCAGCACTTAAAGGTATGGGCAAAAATGATATTGGAAAATTTAATAAGTCTGGATCTTTTTTTAAAGTTAGCACAAATGTATTAGGTAAAAATCCTAAATCATTCAAATTAAAACAATCTATAAGCAGTTAATTTATATATAGTTTACTTGATATAATTGATGGACTTTTTCTTATTTGTTAGTAATTTGACTATCTAATCTTAATTAAATTAAATTTGTATGTACGAAAAATTTGGACAATTTATTGATGGTAAGTGGCAACCTTCATCATCAAAAGAAACTTATGAGGTATTAAATCCTGCAACAGAAGAAGTTTTAGGAAATGCATCTAAAGCTACTTCCGTAGATGTTGATAATGCACTTAAAGCTGCAGAAAAAGGTTTAGAAGTTTGGAAAAGAACTCCACCATGGCAACGTTCTTATATCATTAGACGTATTGCAGATAAGATGAGAGAAAAACAAGACGTACTTGCAAAATGGATGACTTTAGAAGTAGGTAAACCTTTTGCAGAAGCTAAAGGAGAAGTAGGAGCTGCTGCTGATATATTTGAATGGAATGCCGAAGAAACAAAAAGAATTTATGGTCAAACAGTTGAAAGTAGATTTGAAGATACAAGAGTACACGTATACTATCAGCCAGTTGGAGTTGTTGCTGCTTTAACTCCATGGAATTTTCCATTAGTACTATCTGCTAGAAAAATTTCTACTGCTTTAGCTGCTGGATGTTCGGTGATTGTAAAACCTGATACGATTACACCTGGAACAGTTATGGAGTTGGTAGATATTTGTAGAGAATGTGGAATTCCTGCAGGTGTTGTGAATTTATTATCAGGAGACCCTCCAAGTATTGCATCTCAATTAATATCTTCAGATATTATTAAAAAAATTTCAATTACAGGTTCAACTAGAGTTGGAAAATTAATTTTAAAACAAGCTGCAGATAAAGTTCAAAGAGTAACGATGGAGTTAAGCGGCCATTCTCCATTCATTGTGTTTGATGATGCAGACATTAATAAAGCAACGGATATGGCTATTTCAGCTAAATTTAGAAATAATGGTCAAGTGTGCATTTCTCCGAATAGGTTTTATATCCAAGAGTCTAAAAAGAAAGAATTTATAAATCTTTTTGTTGAAAAAACTAAAAAATTAAAAATTGGTAATGGTATGGATCCTGATACTCAATTAGGCCCTTTAACTACTCAAAAAAGATTAAATGAAGTTGAAGCTCTGGTTGAAAAAACTAAAAGTGAAGGGGCAAAAGTCCTTTTAGGTGGCAAAAGACCTGCTGGCTTTAATAAAGGTTATTTTTATGAGCCAACAATTTTTGATGATGTACAAGACAATTTTACAATCATGAAAGAAGAACCTTTTGGTCCTTTAGTACCTATGCTTTCATTTAAATCTTTTGATGAAGTAATAGAAAGAGCTAATAATAATGACCTTGGTTTGTGCAGCTATATTTGCACCAATTCAATGGAAAAAGCTCACAGAACTTCTGAGTTGATGGAAACAGGAACTGTTGCGGTTAATACTCCTCTTGTTGCAATAGCCGAAGCACCTTTCGGCGGTATAAAACAAACTGGTTATGGTAGAGAAGGTGGATCAATGGCTATTAAAGACTATTTGAATGTGAAGTATACCCATCTAGGTATTAAGGGTTAGTCATTTAATTGACAATAGCTGTATTACTAAATCAATCTATATTAAAATTTAAAAATTTTTTATGCTAGAAATTATTATAGCTTTTGGTGCTGGTTTAATTAGTTTTTTATCACCGTGCGTTCTACCTTTAATTCCAGGCTATGTATCATTTGTATCTGGCAAATCATTAAATGATATTTTAGAAAATGGGAAAATAAGTATTTCATCGCTTATTTTATTTTGTTTAGGTTTTTCGACAGTATTTATTTTATTTGGAGCAACTGCATCAATTATCGGTCAAATTTTTTTACAAAATTCTGAAATTTTGAGGATAACTGCAGGTTTAGTAATTATTATTTTTTCACTTCAGTTATTAGGAATAATTAATATTAGTTTTTTAAATTTTGAAAAAAGATTTAACTCTAAAACTTCTAAAAATATTTTTTTTCCATTTGTTATTGGTTTAGCATTTGGTTTTGGTTGGACGCCTTGTATTGGTCCAATCTTAGGATCAATTTTAGCATTAGCTGCTATGGAGGAAACTTTATTAAAAGCAGTTACTTTATTAAGTTTTTATTCATTGGGATTATCAATTCCATTTGTACTCTCAGGATATTTAATTCAAAGATTTTTGGCATTTTCAAAAAATATTAGAAAAAATATCAATATAATATCAAAAGTAGGTGGGATTATTTTATTGATTACAGGATTATTAATTTTAACAAATCAACTTCAAACATTAGGCTTTTATATCTTAAACACATTTCCTGTACTGCAACAGTTTGGTTAAAAATTATTTTATTTCAGTAGCTTCAATAGCCCAATCAATTAATTGGTCTTCATCATCAATTATTTCTACTGGAATTTCATAGTATCTTAAATTAATTGTTTTATTATTTTTTTTATAAGATAGTGGTTTTGAATTTAGATCTAGATATTTTTTAACAGTATCTTTGTTTGTTTTAAGATAAATACTTCCATCAAAAACCATCGCAAAAGTAATATTGTTTTTTAAAATAGCATTACCACCAAATAGAGTTTTAGTATGTAATTTTCCTAATGGACTAAATATATCTAATGCATACTGTAAAAATTCATTTTTACTATTTTTCATATATTTTGAATAATTAATAATATTGTGAAATATATTAAATGATTTATTAAGTTAACAATGAAAATATATCAAATTGATTCAAGTGCTAGAAAAGATGGCTCAACTTCAAGAGCATTAGCAAAAAAATTACTGGATCGTATCAAAAAACCAGATGATGAAATTATTTACCGTGATTTAAATGATGAAATGGTTTTTGTATCAGGACTTACAGAGTCTGGAATGAAAATTGATGAAAAAGATCAAAATGAACATCATAAAAAAATGTTTGAACTATCAGATAAGTTAGTAAAAGAATTAAAAGAAAGTGATATCGTAATAATTTCTACCCCAATTTATAACTATGGTCCACCTGCTACTTTAAAAGCATGGTCAGATCTTGCTGCACGAGTGGGTGAAACTTTTAAGTTTAGAGAAGATGGACGAAGAGAAGGACTTTTAAAAGATAAACAAGTTTATTTAGTTATTACCTCGGGAGGCACTAAAATTAATAGTAAAGAGGATTTTTTAACTCCGTGGCTAGTTTATATGTTGAATTTTTTTGGTATTAAAAAAATAGATATAATTGCAGCTGATCAAATGGCACTAGATTATGAAAAATCTATTAAAGATGCTGAGGCTCAAATTGAAAAAATCTCTAGAGATTAAATTTTCTTTTTAAATGTCGAAGTTTACCTTCGGTGCTATCATAATCAATATAACAACCTTGTAAGAAACGTTTTCCTTCACTTGTCTCGTATGCGGTACGTCCGTGTAATAATCTATGATTATCCATCATCAATAAATCTTTTGGCGCTAATTTAAACTCTACTCTATATTTATCGGAATTATACATTTCAGATAATTTCTTTCGTGCTTTGTAATAAAGATCTAATTTATCTTTATCTAGCATTGGCACATAATCAAGTCTTGGACTAAATCTCACTTGTTTAAAAGTTTTATCTTCATTTAATTTAATTAATTCAGACCAATCTTCTAGAACAACTTCTTTATCAATAAATTTAAATTTAACTTTTACTTCAGTTAAAATTTTATAGAAATCTGGATTTTGATTTTTCAAATCCTCAGTTACTGTATAACCATCAACTAATGTTGAAAATCCTCCACTAACTTCATTTTCAATACAATGCAATAATTGAATACATGGCACAGGATTTCTATATGGATTATCTGTATGAGGAGCTAAATGCAAAGAAGTATAGGCTAGATCATTTGGATCTGGTTTAGATTTTACATCAAAGTATTCACCAAAGTTAGTTCTTCTTACACTACCAATTGAATTAGCAAATTTAACAATAAAGTTATCATTGGTAGGAACATCACTAATAACTACAAAACCATATTTGTAAAAAGATACCAAAAGATCATGCATTTCTTTACTTTCAAAGAAATTTTCTTTGTAAGAAAAATTTTTGATATTAGTCAATGAAGAGTTCCATTTTAATTTTTCAATAGATTTTATGACAGTGTCTTCATTGAAAAAATCTAATGCAAGTTTTTCAATATTTAATTTAGAATTAACACCATCATTAAAATTTATTTCTAAAAAATTATTTTCAATACATGCATCTTTAATAGTTATGTCACTACTTAAAGATGTGGGGTCAAACAACCTTTGTTGAGTGCCTTTATCTAAAAAATCTTCACCATCGACTCTTTCTCTTAGCCAAAAGGGATGTATTTCTTTTTTAAGAGAACCATCATTAAAGAATACTTTATTTTCACTAAGCTCAATTTTCATAAGGTAAGTCTGAGAATTATTTAAAATTTAACTTTAATCAACATAAATTAAATAGTAAGAATACAGCGTGTCAGAATTTAACTCAAAAAAATATCCAATTTATGCAGGTTTTTTAAACCAGCTAGCCAAGGATTTAACTACTTTTTATTATTCAAAGTTGAATAAGACATTTAAAGTTTCAAATAAATTAAAAGGTAAAGGTTATGATCCAGTTACTACATCTGATCGAGCTTTTGAAAAATTTATTAGATCCAAAATAAATAAAAAATTTCCAGACCATCAAATAATTGGTGAGGAGTATGGCCATCAATCTTCAAAAAGTGATTTTACATGGGTTATAGATCCAATCGATGGTACTAGATCTTTTGTAATCGGAAATCCCACATGGAGTAATTTGATATCCTTAAATTATAAAGGAAAACCTATTGTAGGTTTAGCCAATTTTCCAGTTCTTAAGAAATATTATTTAAATTATTCAGATAAAATTTCTTATGTGTTTGAAAATGGTAAGAAAAAAAGATTATCCGTAAATAAAAAAGCAAAATTTAATAATGTTAAAGTATCAGCAGCTTTCCACGGTTGGTTATCTCTAGATAAACAAAAAAAAATACCACAAATATTAAAATTAATGCAATTTCCTTGTTCTGATGCATTGAGCTATTCTCATTTAGCAGATGGTAGGGTGGACATTGTTATACAATGTTCAAATAAAATTTGGGATATCCATCCTGTGATACCAATAATAAAAGCTGCAGGAGGAATTATCAGTACTTGGGATAACCAAGATGCAGTTAAAGCAGGAAATATTTTGGTTTCTGCAAATTTAGATATTCATAAAAAATTTTTAAAATTATTAAAACCAGTTTCGAAATAATTTTAATATTTTATCTTTATTATGAATTTTAAATATATTTATAAAATTATTGATAAAAGTGAATGGGCTCTTGCAAAAAACAAAGGAGTTTACCAAGGATCTAAAAAAGACTTAGAAGATGGCTACATCCATTTTTCTGAAGAAGTGCAAATTAAAGGAACTTTAGCAAAATTTTTTAAAGGAAAAGAAAATTTAATATTACTTAAAATTGACACAGATAAATTAGAACATTTACTTTGGGAACAAGCCTCAGATGGAAATATGTTTCCTCATCTATATTCACCTCTTAAAATTGAAAATGTGATTGATGAATTTGAAATAAAAAAAGATGATCAAGATAATTTTATTTTACCTGAAAACTATTAACTTTGATTCCCCAACAAATTTACCATCATTACACCTATAATAATTAATCCCAGCCCAATCATCGTATAAAAGTTAGGTACTTGATTAAATCTAATTACTCCAACAACAACCGTTGCAATAATGGTTAATCCTGCAAATGAAGCATAGGTGACACCCATTGGAATATTTTTCATAACCAGTGATAAAGCATACATGCATAAAACAATAGTAATCGCTGTAATAATACTAGGAATAA
>JAYPCR010000009.1:0-18898 GCA_038124805.1 Candidatus Pelagibacteraceae bacterium | reverse complement strand
GCCCTGAAGGATTCGAACCTACGACCCTCGGTTTAGAAAACCGATGCTCTATCCAGCTGAGCTAAGGGCGCAATAATAAAAATAATGATAGATATACATTAATTAATTAATTTTTAAAAAGAAATTTTTTAAAAATTAACAAAATCGTTATTAACTCAATTCTACCGATTATCATAAAAAAAATCAAAATTGTTTTTGTTAAAGAATGCAAATTGCTAAAATTAAGCTCAGATAGACCATAAGCAGAAGAATTAACAGTATTCATTAAAGTTAAAATTGAAAGTTTAAAAGAATTTTCAAAACTTATTCCTGAAATACTTAAAAAAGAAGTTACCAAAAATAAAGAAATTATAAAAATTAATATAGCTAAAAAATATTTATTTATTTCTTCGAAATCAAAATTTATTTTTGAGAAAATAAGTTTATTCATGAAAACATTTTTAGGTCTACTGAATGAAAGAATTTGATTTAACGAATATTTTAATAATGAATAAACTTTAATAAATCTTAAGCCCGAACTTGTAGAAAAAAAAGAACCACCTATTATGACTAAAATTAAATAAATAAAATTTAAATTTGATTGATCAAAATTTAGAGATAATCCAATATTAGAAACACTGCTGGCTACAGATAACAAATTATAAGTAAAATCATTATTAAAACTAAAAAACAAAAAGAAAATTATTAAAATAGAAATAAAATAAAATAATAAATGTAAATCTTCATAAAAAAAATTAAGATTTTTTTTACTTAAAGAAGAAAGATTATAAATAAAAAAAATACTAAAATAAGATGTAAGAACTAAAATAGAAAATAAAATTATTTGAGTATCATTTAATAAAATAGAGTCTAATTCATTTACTGGCATAAAACCACCTGATGATATAATAGACATTGAAAGATTTAATGAATTAAAAGATCTGATACCAATGAAATTAAGTACAATAAAAATTAATAAAGTTAAAAAAGAATAAATTAAAAATACTTTTATAGCTTGTTTTAATACCTCTGAACTATTAAATGATAAAAAATTAGTTAAAGATTTCTTAAAACTTTCATCATAAATATCAATAAGATATACAATAGAAAATAAAAAATATAGCCCTCCTATCCATTGAGTTGAAGATCTCCAAATTATTAAACTTTGATCTATATGTTTAATATTTTCAAAAATAGTAAAACCTGTTGAAGTGAAACCAGAAAATGTTTCAAACAAAGCATTTAAAAAAGTTAAATTATAAATGCTAAAATATAATGGTAGTGACATGATAATAGGTAATAAAATATAACCAAAAAAAACTGTTAAAATCTTATCAAAGATTGTTATTTTTTTTTCATCTTTAACAAATTTAATTTTATAAAAAAAAATTGATAAAATTAATGAAACTATAAAACTAAGATAATAATTATTTAAACTTAAATACAAATTAAAATAAGATGAATAAATAACATTAAAAATTGAAAAAATTGAAATTAGAAGAAAAAAAAAACTTAAATATTTAACTCTTAGATTAAACATTTTTTATACTGAGCTTATTCTGAATAAATTTTCAACTACAGAAATAGAATCTTTTTTTGCTAAAAATACAACACGATCTTCTTTTTGAAATACGTAATTAGATCTTGGAATTATTACTTTTTCATTTCTTAAAACTGCACCAATTCTAATTTCATCAGGTAAATTACTATTTTTTAATTCTTTATTAATTAATTCAGATGTTTCGATAATTTCTGCTTCAATAACTTCATATTCACCATTCAATATAGTATAAGCTGTTTCTATAGTTCCTTTATGAATATGTTTTAAAATGCTTGAAACCGTATTCATTCTTGGATCAATTAAATCATCTATTTTTAAAGAAGATTGAAGTAATGAGTAATTGGGCTTATTAATTAAAGCCATAGTTCTTTTATCTTCTAAGTTTTTTTCATCTTTAGCAAATTTTTCAACTAAAACACTTACCATTAAGTTGTCTTCATCATCGTTTGTTAATGCAAGAACCGTTTCAGCTTCTTCTAAATTTGCTTCAGCCAAAACTTCTTCATCAAGGCCATCTCCGTTGATAATTATAGTGTTATTTAGCTCACCAGCTAAAAACTCTGCTCTTTCCTTATTTTTTTCAACAATTTTTACTCTTACAGACTCTAATGAAGCTTCAAGATTTTTAGCAAGATTAAAACCTATATTTCCACCACCAATAATTAAAATCTTTTTAGAAATTTTCTCATTATGACCAAATGCATCTAATGTTTCAACCATTTGAGTAGAGTTAATTATTGCATAAATTTTATCATTATATTTAACTTCATCATTTTTTTTTGGGATAATAAATTTATCATCTCTAATTATTCCAATTATATTTGCATCAAGATTTGGAAATTTTTTTGTAAGTTCATTTAATTTTATATCAATCAATTTACAGTTTTTATTAATAAGGATTTCTAATAATCTAATTTTATTATCAGCAAATGGAACACTATCTAAAGCTCCAGGAGCTTCTAATTTTCTTTGTATTGATTTAGCAATTTCTATTTCAGGTGAAATGATAACATCGATAGGTAAATTTTCTTTATTAAATACTCTTGTAAATTTTGAATTTAGATAATCTTGAGATCTAATTCTTGCAATTTTTTTTGGTATCTTAAAAATTGAAAAAGCTATTTGACAAATAAGCATATTGATTTCATCATTTCTAGTAACTGCAATGATCATGTCTGTTTCGGAAGCATTGGCTTTTTCTAGAATAGTTGGATAAGTTGCTTTACCTACTATTGCTTTTACATCTAATGTATCATTAATTTTTTGTATATCTTCACTTGATTGGTCAATTACAGTTATGGAATGACCTTGTTCGCTTAACAATTTAGCAATAGTAAAACCTACTCTGCCAGCACCACAAATAATTATATTCATTATTAATTAAATTCTTTTATTCCAAGACCTTTTAATTTTCTGTGTAAAGCACTTCTCTCCATACCTACAAAGCTTGCTGTTTTAGAGATATTTCCATTAAATTTTTTTAATTGCATACTTAAATACTCTTTTTCAAACTTTTCTCTAGCTTCTTTTAATGGCACAGACAAAGTGTTTTCAGTAATTTTATTGTCAAAATTTTCATTTTTTAAAGATTCTTTAATAATATTTGAAATTTTATCCTTACTATCAGGCTGAAGAATAGCAATTCTTTCAATTAAATTTCTCAATTCTCTGACATTTCCGTGCCATTGGTGGTTTAATATATATGAGTCATTTTCATCTATATCTAGATCTTTAATATTATAATTTTCTGTAATTTTTTTTGAAAAATATTTAATTAATAATGGAATATCTGAAATTCTTTTGTTTAATGGATCAATGTTAATTTCAAATACATTTAATCTGTGAAACAAATCTTCTCTAAAATTACCAATTTCAATTTCTTTTTTTAAATCTTTACTTGTTGAACAAATAATCCTTACATCAACATTAATATCATTATTTCCATTAAGTCTTTTAAATTTTTGATCAATTAAAACTCTTAAAATTTTTGATTGAATATTTAATGGAATCTCTGATAATTGATCTATCAATAATGTTCCTTTGTTAGCTTTTTCTAAAGCTCCTAAAGAAACTGATCCATTAGATTTTTCTTCTCCAAACAATTCTAATTCATATTTATCAGAGTCTAATAATGCACCATTAATAACTACAAAAGGTTTACTATTTCTTTTTGATTTTTTATGAATTTTTCTAGCAATTAATTCTTTACCTGAACCTGATGGACCATTAATTATAATTCTACTTTCTGTATTTGAAATTTTTTCTATTTGATCTTTTATGTTTAATATATTTTTACTTTCACCAACTAATTCATAAGATAGAAATAACTTACTTTCATATTCTTTATTTTCTTTTTTAAGACTATAATTTTCAACAGCTCTTCTTACAAAATTCAATAATCTCTCTTGATCAAAAGGTTTTTCTATGAATTCGAAAGCGCCATGTTTTAATGATTTAACGGCCATTTCAATATTGGCATGACCAGAAATAATAATAACTGGAATATCATTATTCTTATTTTTTAAATAAGATAACAATTCAATACCATCATTATCACCTTTATCTAACTTGACATCAAAAATAGCTATATCAGGAATTTTTTTATCAATTTCAAATATTGCTTGGCTATAATTAGCAGCTAGTCTGGTTCTATATCCGGCATCAACAAGCAAATCATTAATTATATTTCTAATATCTGAATTATCGTCAACTATTAATATTTCTGAACTCATTTTATTTAATAAAATCTATTTTAATTTTTGCTCCTTCATCTAAATTTATAAATTCAATTTTGCCACTATGATCATTTATAATTTTACTTACTATTGAAAGTCCCAATCCAGTTCCATTTTTTTTTGTCGTAAAATATGGGTTTAAAATATCTTTAATATTTTCTGCAAATATACCAAAACCTATTCCGTTATCTAAAATATTAATTTTAATGTGGTTACTTTCTTCATTAACTTCAATAGTAATTTTTTTCTTAAAATTGCTGTCATTTTCAGCTCTTTGATGAATACTCTCAATAGAATTTTTAATTAAGTTAAAGAAAACTCTAGCAATTTGTTCTTTATCACTGTTTAAAAAAATTTCTTTTTTATTAGTATCAATAGAAATGTTAATCGTATTATCTAATTCTCCTAATAATTTTATATTTTCCTCAATTATTTGAACTAAATTATTTTTTTTTAAAATAGGTTTAGGCATTCTAGCAAAATCAGAAAACTCATTAACTAAGTTTCCTATTTGTTTAATTTGATTATTGATAATCTTTAAGTTCTCATTAAAACTCTCTTTTTCATTTTCATTAATTATATTTGAATATTTTGTTTTCATTCTATCTATAGTTAATTGAATTGGAGTTAATGGATTTTTAATTTCATGTGCTAATTTTCTTGCTAAATTACTCCAAGCTTCATGTCTTTCATTAATTATCAATTTTTCTTGTTGATCTCTAAGTTTGTCGATCATTAAATTAAAATTTTTATTTAAGATCTCTAAATCTTTATCAGTTTTTACTTCTGGAACTTTTGTATCAAAGTTTCCTTGACCTATAGATACTGAGGCGGTTATTAAATTATTAATAGATCTAAAAAATCTAGAAGAAAATCTTATAGCTATTGATATAGATACAAATAATAATACACTCACAACTATAACATAAATAATTGCAAACGATATTTTGATACCAGTACTTTTTTCTTCAACTGTATAATAAAAATTAATGGCTTCTTGAGACTCAGTTAAATAATTAGAGATATTTTTATCAAGGTATTTAATTACATATAAAAACCTATTATCAAAATTTTGTAATCTAATAATAGCAGCAGACATATTTTCTGGGGCATTTATAATTTTTAACGGTCTATCATCATCAAGAACTAATGATAAAGCTTTATCTACAGGGGGGATATATAATTGATTGACTTGAAGAGTAGTAAATAATAATTTTTTATCAGCATTTATAATGTGTATCTCATCAACATCTCTTATTAATTTTTGAGTATTTAAAAATCTTTTATATTCATTAGGATTATCATTTAAAAAATTTTTACTTTTATTTGTATCAAAAGCTATCAGAACAATATCTGATTGAATTTTATTTCTTATTTCATCAACATAATTTTTTGCTAATTCATAGGAATTATTAACAACAGTTGTAACTTTCTTATCAAAATATTTTTCTAATGCGAAAGAGAAAAGAAATAATGAAAATACTGAAATTAAAATAGAAGGTATTAATGTAAATAATGAAAATACAGTAATATACTTTTTATTAGATTTTAAACCATCTTTATCAATATCAGTTTTAATTGCTCTTCTGATTTCAAAGAAGATAAATACAAATAGTATAGCTAGGAGAAAAATATTAACTATTAACAGATATTGTAAATTTTGATCTGTTAATTTGATAAAACTTTTATCAATAAAAGTTAAAAACGTTAAAAAACCTATCGATAATGTGATAATAAACAATAATATTAAGAAAATATTTTTTTTTATGAAATCTATCATTTAGATATAAAAATTCTTAAATTATGAACAACTATTTTATAATACTAGCTTCAGGACAAAGCAAAAGATTTAATTCGAAAAAACTAAAACAATACAGTATTTATAAAGGAAAGACTCTATTCAGACACTCACTAGACAAGGCTTTAAAATCAAAACTTTTCAAAAAAATTATAATTGTTGTAAATAATAAAAAAGAAATTAAAGAAAAATTTTCAAAAAATATCTTAATTATTAAAGGCGGCAAAGAAAGGTCTGACTCTTCTTTAATTGCCTTAAAATTTATTAAAAAATATAAACCTAATAATGTTCTAATACACGATGCAGCAAGACCAAATTTTACTTTTAAACTTTTAAAAAAATTAATTAATGAATTAAGAAAACATAAGGCAGTAATACCTGCAATTAAATCTAAAGATACAATTAAATATAAAGTTAAAAATGAAGTATTTAATTTAAATCGAGAAAATTCTATTTTAACACAAACACCGCAAGCTTTTAAATTTCAAGATTTATATAATTTATCGATTAAGCAAAAAAAAATAATTACAGATGAAGCGACATTATTTATCGAGAACAACCAAAAAGTAAAATTTATTCAAGGTGAAAATTTAAATAATAAAATTACTTTCAAGGAAGATTTAATAGATAAAAAAACATACTACGGCATTGGATTTGATATTCATCGATTAATAAAAGGTAAAACTTTGTATTTAGGAGGAGTAAAAATTCCATTCCATTCAGGTCTACAAGGTCACTCAGATGGGGATGTTATTTTGCATTCAATAATTGATGGAATCTTGGGTGCTCTTAGACAAAAAGATATTGGTACATATTTTCCAAGTAATAAAAATAAATTTAAAAATATTAGATCTCCTAAAATGTTAAAACCAATAATTGACAAATTAAATAAAGCCAATTTTTATTTTAATAATATTGATATTAATTTGATATGTGAAAGACCTAAAATATCTGTTTATAGAAATAAGATAATTAAATCTTTATCTAAATTAATTAGTATTGATGAAAGCCTAATTAATCTCAAAGGAAAAACTGTAGAAAAACTTGGTTTGATAGGTAAAGAAAAAGCTATTGCCTGTGAAGTTATAGTTTCTATTTCAAAATATGATTAAACAATTTAATTTTCTTTTTGTAACAATGTTTGGTCTTGGACGTATTGGGTTTATTCCAGGAACATTTGGATCTTTGGCAACTGTTATATTATTGTTTATTTGTTTTCATATTTTAAGTATTTCATCCGATATTATACTTTTAATTTTATTAATTACTTTTGCTTATTCCTTTATTGCTATTAAAAATCACACCAAAGACAGTAAAAATAAAGATCCAGGTGAAATAATTATTGATGAGTTTATTGGTCAAGCAATCCCAATTTATTTATACGAAATTTCTCATGGAACTGAAAAAACAACAGATCAAGCTATTATCATTTATGCAATTTGTTTTGTGCTCTTTAGATTTTTTGATATCAAAAAACCTTTTCCAGTAAGTTACTTTGATAAAAAACAGAAAAATAGCTTTGGTGTTGTGATGGACGATGTTTGTGCAGGCTTCTATGTTGTTTTATCATTGATATGTTTTATGGTGATTAAAAGCTACGTCTAATATGAAAAATATTGTTAAAAAACTTCAGCAAAAAAAACTAAAAATTTCTTTTGCTGAATCTTGTACAGGTGGAATGTTAGCATCAACCATCACATCAATTAGTGGAGCCTCTAAAGTTTTTAATCTTGGTTTAGTGACTTACTCTAATGATGCAAAAATTAATGTTTTAAAAGTAAATAAAAAGATAATTCAAAAACATGGAGCTGTAAGTGCTGAATGTTGTGAGGCAATGGTTAAATGTTTATCAAAACTTTCTAAAGCCCATATAAACGTATCCATAACCGGAATAGCTGGACCTAAGGGTGGTACTAAAACAAAGCCTGTTGGGCTAGTTTATATAGGAGTTAAAAGATCAAATAAATTACTGATAACTAAAAATATATTTAAGAAAAAAACAAGAAGTGCTATTCAAAAAGCTGCGGTAAATAAAGCATTAAAATTAATTAATTCTTTAATCTAAATTGTTTCTGCTCTTTTTTGAAAAGCATCCGCAATTCTATTTAATCCAAATTCAAAAGATTTTTCCATTAACATATTTAAAAACTTATTTTTAATTTCAAAATCAACATCAAAATAAACTTCTGTCATGTTGCTTTTTTCAACAAACTTCCAATTATTTTCTAAATGAGTTAATGGACCTTCTATATTGGTGACATGAATGGTATCAGTTTTTTTATCAAACCTTACATCACTTTTATAGGTATCGTTAAATGGACCTTTGCCAATTGTAAGATCTGCAATAATTAAAATTTTATCCCCTTTTTCTTTTCTTTCATAAACTTTGGATCCTAAGCAAAATGGAATGAATTCAGGGTATTTTTCAATATCAAGCACAAACTCAATAAGTTTATCCTTTTTTTTATCTATTATTCTTTTAACTGATGCCTTAGGCATTAATGATTATTAATTCTATTTTCTTTCAATTGTGCAAAGTCTTCATCTGCATGATAAGAGGATCTTGTTAAAGGAGATGATGACACCAATAAAAATCCTTTTGCTTTTGCAATGATACCTAGATCATCAAATTCTTTTGGATCATAATATCTATCTAATGGATAATGTTTTGTTGAAGGTTGTAAATATTGACCAATTGTTAAAAAATCAACATCAGCAGCTCTTAGATCATCCATAACTTGCAAAATCTCGTCTCTGGTTTCACCAAGACCAACCATTATTCCAGATTTAGTAAAAATATTTTTATCAAGAAGTTTTGCATTTTTTAAAAGTTCTAGAGATGCAAAATATCTAGAACCTGGTCTTACTTTTAAATACAAACTTGGTACTGTTTCAATATTGTGATTAAAAACATCAGGTTTTGCCTCTAAAACTTTTTTATAAGCATCACCTTTTCTTAAAAAATCAGGTGTTAATACTTCTATAGTTGTATTTGGGTTCGTTTTTCTAGTTTGCTCAATTACTTCATAAAAATGATTAGATCCCCCATCGTCTAAATCATCACGATCAACAGATGTAATAACAACGTGTCTTAAATTTAATTTCTTAACAGCTTCTGCAATTTTAAAAGGTTCTAATTGATCTAATTTTCCAGGCACACCCGTTTTAACATCACAAAAAGCACATGCTCTTGTACAAGTATCTCCCATAATCATAAATGTTGCATGTCTTTTGCTCCAACACTCTGTAATATTTGGACAGTTTGCTTCCTGACAAACTGTTACTAAATTATTATTATTTATAATTGTTTTTGTTAAAAAAAATTCTTTGCTATTTGATAATTTAGATCTAATCCATTCTGGTTTCTTTTTAATTGGATTAACTGGTTTATTTACTTTTTCTGGATGTCTAGTTTTCATCTTTAATTATATAAATTTTTTCACCTTTTTTTCCAAAAAGAAACCTTTCTCTAATTAGTATTTCAATGTAATCTAAATCAAGATTATCACTTAAAAGTGAGTTTTTAAAATTTAAGTCCTCAATTTTTTTAGTCAGCAATATTTCCTCTTTTTTAAGCTTACTTAATTGATCTTTTTTTTCAATATATGAAAAAAGACCTCTGCCTCCAGATAATAAATTAGTAACAAAATATAAGATCAAAAAAAATGAAACTATTATGAAGTAATTTTTTTTTAATTTATTAAGCATTAATGAATTTTATTCATTCTTGCTTTTTTTCCAAGTTCTTCTTCAATTCTCAATAATTGGTTATATTTAGCCACTCTCTCAGACCTTGCTAATGAGCCTGTTTTAATTTGATTGGAATTTGTCCCAACAGCTAAATCAGCAATAAATGTGTCTTCACTTTCTCCAGATCGATGTGAAATTATTGTTTTAAATCCAATAGTTTGTGCAAATTTTATAACATCTAAAGTTTCAGAAACAGTTCCTATTTGATTAAGTTTAATCAGTATTGAGTTAGAAGATAAATTTAAAAAACCTTTTTTTAATCTTTCTAAATTAGTCACATATAAATCATCGCCAACTATTTGTACTTTGTTGTTTGATTTCATTAACTTATTCCAAGCCATCCAATCATTTTCTGCAAATGGATCTTCAATAGATTTAATTTTGTATTTATTGATCATTTTTTTATATTCTAAAATCGATTTATCTACGGAAACATATTTTTTTGAATGAATGGAATATTTTCCATTTTTAAATAATTCATTAGCCGCAACATCTAAACAAATTGAAACATCTTTACCATTTTTAAAGCCTGATTTTTTTATAGCTAAGACAATTAAATCTAATGCTTGATTGTTACTGTCAATCATAGGTGCAAATCCACCTTCATCACCTACAGAAGTTGACAAACCTTTTGCTTTAATTAATTTGCTTAAGTTTTTAATTACTAAATAACAAATTCTCATTGCTTCTGAAAAAGATTTTGCTCTATCAGGTCTAATCATAAATTCTTGAATTCTAAGACCATTATTTGCATGTGCTCCTCCATTAATAATATTCATTAATGGATAAGGAAGTTGAAAGTTTTTTGTCATATAAAAAGATTTATAAAGTGGAATTTTTTTTACTTTTGCTGATAACTTTTTAACTGCCATTGATACTGCTAAAATTGCATTAGCACCTAATTTTGTTTTTTGTCTTGTGCCATCTAAATTAATTAAAACTTCATCTATCCTTTCTTGATCATGAATATTTTTATTTCTTAATGCTTTTGATATTTTAGTGTTAACTAGATTAACTGCCGAAAATACACTTTTACCTAAATATCTTTTGTTGTTGGTGTCTCTTTTTTCGTAAGCTTCATAAGTGCCAGTTGAAGCTCCAGAAGGACATATTGCTTTAGCACTTTTATTTTTAACATAAACTTCAGCTTCAACAGTTGGATTTCCTCTGCTGTCAAAAACTTGTCTTGCTTTTACTTTAAGAATTTTACTCACTTAATTTTTAATAAGATTATCTATATCGTTTAATTGCTTTAAAAGATTTTCTAATTTATCTATAGGTACCATGTTTGGTCCATCTGAGGGTGCATTATCTGGATCTTGATGAGTTTCTATAAACACACCTGCAACTCCAACTGCAACTGCTGCTCTTGCTAAATATTCAACAAATTCTCTTTGTCCGCCACTTTTCTCTCCTAAACCACCAGGTTGTTGAACAGAATGAGTTGCATCAAAAATAACTGGATATCCATTTTTAGCCATTATGGGTAAAGATCTCATATCAGAGACTAAAGTATTGTATCCAAAACTTGCACCTCTTTCAGTTACTAATATTTTATCATTTCCAGACTCTGAAATTTTCTTCGTCACATTGACCATATCCCAAGGCGCTAAAAATTGACCTTTTTTTACATTAATAATTTTATTTGTTTTAGCTGCAGCAATTAACAAATCTGTTTGCCTGCATAGAAAAGCTGGAATTTGTAAAACATCAACATGTTTTGAAACTATTGCACATTGTTCAGCATTATGAATGTCTGTTAAAATAGGCACATTCAATACTTTTTTAATTTTATCAAATACAGGAAGTGATGCATCTAACCCTGCTCCCCTTTTGCCTTTTAAACTTGTTCTGTTCGCTTTATCAAATGAAGTTTTATAAATAAATCCAAGGCCAAATTTCGAAGTAATCTCTTTCAGTTTTCCAGCCATATCCATTGCATGTTGTTCTGTCTCTAACTGACATGGACCAGCAATTATACAAATCTTATTTTTATTTGAAATTTCTATATTCTCACAATTTACTTTAATCGCACTCATCTATGATTTTTTGCTGCTTTGATAAAAGAAGAGAATAAAGGATGTGGGCTCAAAGGTCTAGATTTAAATTCAGGATGAAACTGAACACCTATAAACCAAGGATGATTTTTAAGTTCAATTATCTCTGGAAGCTTATGATCTGGAGATAAACCGGAAAATATTAATCCTTTTTTCTCAAATTTTTCTTTATATGAAATATCCACTTCATACCTGTGTCTATGTCTCTCTTTGATTAATCTAGATTTATAAATATCTCTAATTTTAGATTTATCTTTTAAGATTGCATCATAAGAACCAAGTCTCATGGTACCTCCTAAATCTTTATCTGTTCCTTTAACTTTTTTGCCACTTTTTTCCCATTCATGCATCAAGCCAATAATATGAACTCCTCCTTTATCAAACTCAGAAGAAGTTGCTTTTTTAATTTTCAATTGATTTCTAGCAAATTCAATTATTGCCATTTGCATTCCATAACAAATACCAAGAAATGGAATTTTATTTATTCTCGCATATTTTATTGCTTCAATTTTGCCTTCAGTTCCTCTTTTTCCAAATCCACCTGGAATTAAAATTCCAGAAACATTTTTAAGTTTACTTTTTATGTCTGAAACTTTTAATTTTTCAGAGTCTATTCTAACTAAATTTACTTTGAGATTATTGGATATTCCTCCATGAGTGAGTGCTTCATCTAAAGATTTATACGCATCTTTTAATTCAACGTATTTACCAATAATTGCAATGTTAACATGTCTTTTAGTATTAAGAGTAATTTTAGTTATTTTCTTCCAAGGTGTTAAATTATTAGATCTTTTAAATTTTATTTTGAAATAATTTAATACTTGAACATCTAATTTCTCTTTTGCAAAGCTAATCGGAGCCTCATAAATAGTTTTAACATCAACAGTTTCAATTACATTTTTAATATCTACATTACAAAACAAAGATATTTTTTTTCTATGCTCTAAGGGAATAGGTCTTTCTGATCTACAAATTATAATATCAGGTTGAATACCAATACTTCTTAATTCTTTAACTGAATGTTGTGTTGGTTTAGTTTTTATTTCATCAGAAGCTTTTAAATAAGGAACTAAAGTTAAATGAATAAATAATGCATTTTTTTTACCAATATCATTAGAAAATTGTCTTATCGCTTCTACAAATGGTAAACTTTCTATATCGCCTACAATTCCTCCTATTTCACAAATAACAAAATCTTCTTTAGAAGTATCATGTTTAATAAACTCTTTAATTCTATCTGTGATATGAGGAATGACTTGAACTGTTTTACCTAAATAATAACCTTTTCTTTCTTTTTTAAGAACATCGCTATAAATTTTTCCAGTAGTAATGTTGTCTGTTTTCTTTGCAGTTACTCCAGAAAATCTTTCATAGTGACCTAAATCTAAATCTGTTTCAGCACCATCATCTGTTACAAAAACTTCTCCATGTTGAAATGGGCTCATTGTTCCTGGGTCTACATTTAAGTAAGGATCTAATTTTCTTAAACGAACTTTGTAACCTCTAGATTGTAATAAATATGCTAGTGATGCAGAAGAGAGACCTTTACCAAGTGAAGAAACCACGCCGCCAGTGACAAAGATATATCGCGCCATGGAATTACCTTATAGCGAATTAATTAAAAAAATAAAAGTATTAATTATTATTTTTCAGGAATTGCTGGGGTATCTTGAGTTTTTTCCTCAACATTATCTAATACAGACCCAGTTGGAGTGAGTTCGCTTCTAGAAACTATAGTTAACGCTAAACTACAGATTATAAATAAAGTTGCCACAACTGCTGTTGCTTTTGTCATAAAATTACCAGCAGATCTTGAAAACATAAAATTTTCTTGAGAAAGTCCAATTCCTAGGGCACCACCTTCTGATTTTTGCACTAGAACTAATAGAACTAGTATTATAGCGATGATGATGTTTAGAACCAAAAGTATATTTTCCATGGAGGTTAATTATATGTTTTTTGAATTATATCAATAAATTTTTTAACATCTTGGGACGCTCCACCAATTAAAAAACCATCTAAATTTTTAATTTTTTTTAATTCATTAATATTTTTATTGTTTACAGAACCACCATATAAAACACTATTTGATAAATACTTAATTTTCTTTTTAATAAATTTAATAGTTTTAAATAAATCTTCGTTGTTTGGTATTACACCAGTTCCAATTGACCAAACAGGTTCGTAAGCAATTATTATTTTTTTTTTGTTTTTAATATTTTTTAATCCTATTTTAAGTTGTTTAGATAAAACTGAAAAAGTTTTTTTATTTTTTTTTTCTTTAAAAGTTTCACCAATACATAAAATAATATTAAGTCCTTCATTGATAGAATTTTTTGCTTTTAAATTTATCAATTCATCGTCTTCACCATCTTGTCTATTTTCTGAATGACCTAGGATAACGTATTTAGCCCCAGCGTCTTTTAACATTTTGGCGTTTATAGATCCTGTATAGGCACCATAATTTTTTTCATAATGGCAATTTTGACCTCCAATCTGAATTGGTGATTTTGCGAAACTTTTACTCATAGAGGTAATTAAAGTAGATGGTGGACAATAAATTATTTTAAATTTTTTATTCTTATTTTTTTTAACAAATTTAATAACATTACCTAATGATTTTAAGGTTTTTGAGTCACCAAACATTTTCCAATTTGCAATGAAATACATATATTTATTTGTCATAAAGCAATTTTTAATCTATAGGTTTGTTTTTTATAGATCAATAATTTAATAGATAGATGATTAGTAGTTTTCGAAATTTTGCAAAAACTAAAATTGCTGGAGTTTTTATATTTATAATAATTATCCCTTTCGTTTTTTGGGGAATGGGCAGCATGTTTAACAGTGGGAACACTAACAACATTGCAAAAATAAATAACACAAATATTTCAACTCAAGATTTTATGAATTATTTAAATAACTCAGGTGTTAGTCAACAGGTTATAAGGGATAATTTAGAAAATAATGTGATTGAAGAATTGCTATCAGGATTAATTTCAACAACTTTATTAGATCTTGAAATAAAAGATTTTGACGTGCATCTAACACAACAAACACTATTAAAACAAATTAAATCAAACAAAAATTTTCTTGATGAAAATAATGTTTTTCAAAGAACATTGTATGAAAAATTTCTACTAACTAACAATATTTCAGCACCAATGTTTGAGTTAAGATTAAAAAATCGAGAATTACAAAAACAACTTTTTGACTACATTGGTGCAGGATCCAAAACACCCGGGATACTTGTAAAAAAAAAATTTGAAGATGATAATAGAATTTTGGAATTAGAAATTTTAAATTTATCATCATTTTATAAACCGAAAGAAGAATTTGATAATGATGAAATAATCAAATTTATTGATAATAACAAAGATCAACTTAAAAGAGATTACATTGATTTTAAATACACTGTCATTAATCCTAAAAATTTAATTGGAATAGATGAATTTAATCAAGAATTTTTTAATAAAATTGATGAAATTGAGAATAAAATATCTCAAAATATAAATTATGATACTTTAGTAAGTGATTTAAATTTAGCTTCAATATCATTTAATAATTTTTCTCCATTAGAAGAAAATCAATCAGTAGAAAATAAAATATATTCTTTAAGATCTAATAAAATTGATCTTGTTGAGAATGGTAATGAATATATTTTGTATAGCATTTCTAAAACAGAAGGAAAAACACCTGATATCAATGACAATTTAGTAAAAAATGAAATTCTTGAATTAATATTTCAAAAAAATAAATTTGATTTTAATAAAGATTTAATTGAAAAAATTCAAAATAAAGAATTTAACAATGATACATTTTTAGAAATGTCTAAAGATTTATCAGAAAATAAAACTATTAATTCTATTGAAGATAATAGTTTATTCAGCCAGAACTCAATAAAATTACTTTATAGTTTGCCAATAAATTCATTCACTCTAGTTAATGACGATAATAATAACATTTTTTTAACAAAAATATTAAAATCTGAAACAAAATCACTAAATAATGATGAATCTTTTAATAAATATTTAGAAAAACAAACTACCTCAAATAGAAATTCAATTCTTAAATCATATGACGTTTTTTTAAATGAAAAATATAAAGTTGAATTAAATCAACAAACAATTGATAGAGTTAAGAATTACTTTAAATGATAATAAATCGAAGCTTCAAAGAATTTAAGTTTCGACATAGAAGCAAAAAAAATCAAATTATTTATAGTTCTAAAAAAGTCAAAAATGACCAAGAAATATTAAATTTAATAGATAACTTTCTAAATGAAAAAAATAGCTTTATTTTCGAGTCAGTTGAAAAAGGTAAAATCAAAGGACGATATACGATATTTGGAAAAAACCCTGATAAAATTTGGGAATTTAATAATGACAATTCTTATCTAATACAAAATAATAAAAAAATTAGATTAAAAGAAAAACCAGAAAATCTAATAGAAAAAATTATTGAAAATTTCAAATTTAGAACGCCAAAAAATTTACCTGATATTTGCTCTTTAATTTCAGGTTATTTTTCTTATGACACAATTAGATACATTGAAAAAATTCCTAATAATTGCAAGAATGATCTCAATATACCTGATATAAGACTTCTCAGACCAAGAACCCTTGTAATTCATGATAATTTAGAAAAAAAGATATATTACATTGTCAATATTTTTTGTGATGAAAAAATTACTAACTATTCACGCAAGTATGAAGAAATCAAATTAGAACTTTCAAAATTATTAAACCAATCTTTAATTAAAAGTTTTATTAAAAAACAAATACCAAAACAAAAAGAAATTAAAGTTAAGTCTAACACTACTAAACTTAAATTTTTATCAATGATAAATAAAGCCAAAGAATACATTAAATTAGGTGATATTTTTCAAGTTGTTTTAAGTCAAAGATTTGAGGCTAAATTGACTAAAAAACCAATTGAAATTTATAAAAAACTTAGAGTTACTAACCCATCTCCATTTATGTTTTTCTTTAATTTTCAAGATTTTCAAATAATTGGAGCTAGTCCTGAAATATTAGTCAGGCTTAGAGATGATAAGATAACTGTTAGACCAATTGCAGGAACTAGACCACGTGGCAAAACAAAAAAGGAAGATATTTATTATGAAAAAGACCTTCTTAATGATGAAAAGGAGTTATCCGAACACTTAATGTTATTAGATTTGGGAAGAAATGATGCTGGTAAAGTGTCTGAAATTAATTCTGTAAAAGTTACTGAAAGCTTTATAATTGAAAGATACTCACATGTTATGCATATAGTTTCAAATGTTGTAGGTAAATACAATAAAAAATTTTCAAAATTTAAATCATTATTAGCAGGTTTTCCTGCAGGTACAGTTTCAGGAGCTCCAAAAATTAGAGCAATGGAAATCATTGATGAATTAGAAACATCAAAAAGAAAAGTTTATGCAGGTGGAATTGGTTATTTTTCTGCAAATGGTGAATTTGATACATGTATAGCTTTAAGAACTGCAGTTGCGAAAAATAATAAGTTTTATGTTCAAGCAGGTGCTGGTATTGTTGCAGATAGTAAACCTAATAATGAATATGAAGAAACAGTAAATAAAGCAAAAGCTTTAATTAATGCTTTAAGATAATGAAAGTTTTGTTGATAGATAATTACGATAGTTTTACATTTAATTTGTATCACTATATTTCTTCATTAAATGTTAATGTTGATGTAGTTAGAAATGATAAAATCAATTCTAATGAAATTATTAAAAAAAAATATGACAAGATAGTAATTTCACCAGGTCCTGGTAATCCAAATCAATCTGGAAACTGCATTGATATTCTAAAATCTTTATATAAGGATTTTCCTTTTTTGGGTGTTTGTCTAGGTCATCAAATAATTGGTCAAGTTTTTGGTTCAAAAATTATTCAAGCAAAAAAATTAATGCATGGCAAAATAAGTAAAATAAAATCAAAAAAAATTGGTATTTTAAAAAATCTTCCAGAAACCTTTGAGGCTACCCGATATCATAGTTTAGTAATTGATAAAAAAACACTTTCAAAGGACCTTGAAATTACAGCTGAGACTGAAGATGGAGTCATTATGGGTGTTCAACATAAAAACTTTAGCATTCATGGTGTACAATTCCATCCAGAAAGTATTAAAACTAAGTTTGGAATGAAAATTCTTAAAAATTTTATTAATAATTAAATCTATGGATCAAATTTTAGAAAAACTTAAAAATAAACAAGATTTAACTTTTACAGAAAGTAAAACAGCTTTTGAAATTCTAATGACTGGAAAAGCCAGTGATGATGAAATTTTTAGTTTTTTAACTTTGCTATCTGAAAAAGGTGAAGTTGCTGATGAAATAGCTGGAGGAGTTTTTGTGTTAAGGGAAAAATCAAAAAGAGTAACCGTAAGTAATTGTATTGATACTTGCGGTACTGGTGGAGATGGAATGAACACCCTTAATATTTCAACTGCTTCTGCCCTACTATTGGCTAGCATGGGCATAAAAGTGGCTAAACATGGTAATAAAGCAGTTTCTTCAAAATGTGGATCAGGAGATGTCTTAGAAGCTTTAAAAATTAAAATTGATTTAGAACCAAAAGAGATTGAAAAAGAAATTAATATCAACAATTTTGGTTTTATGTTTGCACCCAATTATCATAGCGCAATGAAATTTGTTGGACCAGTAAGAAAGAAAATCGGAAAAAGAACGATTTTTAATATGATTGGTCCATTAAGCAATCCTGCTCTAGTAGAAAGACAAGTTGTTGGAGTTTTTGATAAAAAATTATTAAAAACTTTTGCAGAAGGACTTAAAAATTTGAATATAAAATTTGCATGGATAGTTAATAGTGAAGATGGATTGGATGAAATATCTCCATATGCAAAAACTAATGTCATACAGTTAAAAGATGGTCAAATATCTGAAATTCAAATAGATCCAAATTCATTAGGCATTAATGCAGATAACTTTCAAAATTTATTAGGTGATGATGCAAAATTTAACGCTGAAAAAATGATTGAAATATTTAAAGGT
>JAYPCR010000008.1:0-22806 GCA_038124805.1 Candidatus Pelagibacteraceae bacterium | reverse complement strand
GCTGAAGTAATTAAAAAATGTGTTGAACATTCAGAATTAAAAAACACTGATGTTGATACAGTTTACATGGGTCAAGTTTTACAAGCAGGTGCAGGTCAAAATCCAGCTAGACAAGCTGCAAAATTCGCAGGTCTTCCAAATGAAACAGTTTCAACAACAATCAATCAATTATGTGGTTCTGGATTAGCTTGTGTAGGTTATGGATATAACTCTATTCTTGTTGGTGACTCTAATATAGTTGTAGCTGGTGGACAAGAAAGTATGAGCAATTCTCCACACGTAGTTAATTTAAGAAACGGTGTCAAAATGGGACCTGCAACTTTAACAGACTCAATGGTTCTTGATGGATTAACCGACGTTTATAATCAATATCATATGGGTATGACAGCTGAAAATATTGCTGAAAAATATCAAATCAAAAGAGAAGAACAAGATAGCTTTGCAGCCAACTCACAAAGAAAAGCAATTGAAGCTATTAAAAGTGGTGCATTTAAAAGTCAGATAGTGCCTGTTAAAGTTAAAGTTAAAAAAGATGAAAAAATTGTTGATACTGATGAATATCCAAAAGACGGTGTTACAGTTGAAAAATTATCTGCTTTAAGACCAGCTTTCAAAAAAGATGGTACTGTTACGGCTGGAAATGCTTCAGGAATTAATGATGGAGCTGCAGCGGTAGTATTAATGACTGCTGAAGAAGCAAAAAAAAGAGACCTATCACCACTAGCTAAAATTGTTTCATGGGCAGTTTGTGGAGTTGATCCAGCAATTATGGGAACAGGACCAATTCCTGCTTCTAAACTTGCATTAAAAAAAGCTGGTTGGGGAGAAGATCAATTAAATTTAGTAGAAGCAAATGAAGCTTTTGCTGCTCAGGCTATTTCAGTAAATAGAGAATTAGGTTTTACTGCTGACATCGTTAATGTCAATGGTGGGGCAATTGCTTTAGGTCATCCAATAGGTGCATCTGGAGCAAGAGTTTTAGTTTCATTACTTCATGAGATGCAAAAAAGAAAATCTAAAAGAGGTCTTGCAACACTTTGCATTGGTGGTGGTATGGGAGTAGCTATGTGTGTTGAAAGAAATTTTCTAGAACAATAAGAAAATTGTCTAACTACCAAAATATCATTATTGAGGTTAAAGATAAAGTTGGGATTATAACGTTAGATCGTAAAGATCATAACAATAGTTTAGATAGTTCTATTTCCAAAGAAATATTTGAAGCTATGAATGAGCTTCAAAATTTAAATAAAGTTCATGTTATTTTATTATTTGGAAATAAAAAATTTTTCTCACCTGGTGCTGATATTAATGAGCTTAAAGCTCATGATAAAAGTAGCGCTGAGGATAAACAATTATTTAGCTATTTTGATAAGATTTTAGAAATTAAAATTCCAATAATTGCCTGTGTAGAGGGATATGCATTAGGAGGTGGTATGGAGTTAGCTTTAATATGTGATTTCATTATTGCCTCAGAAAATGCAAAATTTGCTCAACCAGAAATAAATCTTGGTTTAATTCCTGGAATAGGTGGCACCCAAAGGCTTAAAAAATATATTGGAAAATATAATGCAAATTTTCTTTGCCTTACTGGAGAAATGATTTCCTCTAAAAGAGCTTATGAATTAGGATTTGTAAGCATACTATTAGATGAAGCTAATTTTCATTCAGAGTCTTTAATGCTAGCAAATAAATTATCTAACAAACCAAAATCTTCTTTAATTGAAATTAAAAAATTAATTTCAAAGGATCTTAATTTGGATAGTGACTTGAATAATGAGAGAAAAGCTTTCTTTAATTTATTAGACTCTGAAAATAAGAAAATAGGAATTGAAAGTTTTTTAAATAAAGCAAAACCTAATTGGAAAAACTAATTATGGTGCGCCTGCTAGGAGTTGAACCCAGAACCTCCTGGTCCGTAGCCAAGCGCTCTATCCAATTGAGCTACAGGCGCTTATTTTAACTAATTTTAGATTATTTCAATTTTAAAAAAAATTTAAATAAAAATATAAAAAAAACTAAAAATATGATTAATTAACAATTAATTCAAAATATATGAGCAAAGAATTATTAGTTCCAGATATAGGTGATTTCGAAAATGTCGAAATTATTGAGCTTTTAGTCAAAGAAGGCGACCAAATTAGTATAAACGATCCGGTAATCACAATCGAAAGTGATAAATCAAGTGTAGAAATACCATCAACTGTTTCAGGTTTAATCGAGTCAATTAAAGTTAAAGTTGGAGATAAAGTTTCAAAAGGGGATTTAATTTTAAATTTAGCATCTTTAGAAAACAATAAATCTGATCAAAAAGTCATAAATGGAAAACAATCAGATGAAAAAATTATTCCTAAAGATACTGAAAAATTAATTGTCGAAGCTGAACAAGCTTTAAAAAATAAAAAAATAGAAGAAAAACCTAAAGAGATTATTAGAAAAGAAAAACCAAGAATAATTCAAGTTGGTAGTCAAAATGATATTGATCCTATTGAAACCAATGAATGGCTAGACTCTCTTTCAGAAGTAATTAAACGAGATGATGGTCAAAGAGCTCATTATTTAATTAAAGAGTTAATGAATAAAGCTTATATGGAAGGAGTTAATATTCCTTACTCACAGACAACACCATATATAAATACTATTCCTGTACATGAAGAAGTTCAATCTCCAGGGGATCAAAATTTAGAGAGAAAAATTAGATCTCTAATTAGATGGAATGCGGCTGCCATGGTTGTGAGAGCAAATAAAAGACATCCAGAACTAGGTGGACATATAGGAACTTTTGCTTCTGCAGCTACGTTATATGATGTTGGCATGAATCATTTTTGGAGAGCAAAAAATGAAAATTTTGGTGGAGATTTAGTTTATTTTCAAGGACATTGTGCTCCGGGTATTTATGCTAGAGCTTATCTAGAGGGTAGAATAGATGAAAAACAACTTGATAGTTTTAGACAAGAAGTAAAACCAGGTGGACTATCTTCATATCCTCATCCATGGTTAATGCCAGACTTCTGGCAGTTTCCAACAGTATCAATGGGATTAGGACCAATGTTAGCAATTTATCAAGCTAGATTTATGAAGTATTTGATAAATAGAGGCTTAATCAAAGATGAAGGTAGAAAAGTTTGGGCATTTCTTGGTGATGGAGAAATGGATGAGCCCGAGTCATTGGGGGCGATTGGTTTAGCCTCAAGGGAAAAATTAGATAATTTAATTTTTGTAGTTAATTGTAATTTACAAAGATTAGACGGACCTGTCAGAGGTAATGGAAAAATTATTCAAGAACTTGAAGGTATATTTAGAGGAGCAGGCTGGAATGTTTTAAAAGTAATTTGGGGTTCTTATTGGGACTCGTTATTAGCCAATGACAAAACAGGCCATCTTGTAAAAATAATGAATGAAACAGTTGATGGCGAATATCAAGCCATGAAAGCAAGAGATGGAGCGTTTGTAAGAGAAAAATTTTTTGGTAAATTTCCTGAAACAAAAAAATTAGTAGGAAATTATTCAGATACAGATATTTGGAGACTAAACCGTGGTGGTCATGATCCTCACAAAGTATTTGCTGCGTATGACAAAGCAACTAAAAATGTAGGAAGTCCTACAGTAATTATAGCAAAAACAATAAAAGGTTATGGGATGGGTAAAACTGGTGAGAGTGTAAACACAACTCATCAAACTAAAAAATTAGATGTGGATGACCTTATGTACTATAGAGACAGATTTGATGTCCCGTTAACTGATGAGCAGGTTAAAAATATAGAATATTACAAACCAGACGAAAATTCTCCGGAAATTAAATATATTAAAAAAAGAAGACTTGACCTTGGAGGATATATCCCTTCAAGAACTTCATATGCTAAACCTATACTTTCTCCACCAACTGATATTTTTGATAATATGAAAGTTTCAACTGGAGAAAAACAAATGTCAACTACTATGGCATTAGTGAGGATGTTGACAAATTTATTGAGGGATAAAAATGTATCTACAAGACTAGTCCCTATAATACCAGATGAAGCAAGAACTTTTGGAATGGAGGGATTTTTCCAAAAAATTGGTATCTATGCTCATGAGGGACAAAAATACGAACCTGAAGATGCTGCTCAATTAAGTTCTTATAGGGAAGATAAAAGTGGTCAGGTGTTAGAAGAAGGAATTAATGAAGCTGGAGCAATGTCATCTTGGATAGCAGCTGGAACATCATACACAAATCACGATATAGAAATGATTCCAATTTATTTATTTTATTCAATGTTTGGTTTTCAAAGAATAGGAGATTTTGCTTGGGCTGGAGCTGATAGTCAATCAAGAGGTTTTTTAATTGGAGCAACTGCAGGAAGAACAACTTTGGCTGGAGAAGGCTTACAACATCAAGATGGTCATAGCCATCTTTTAGCTTCCACAATACCGAATTGTTTATCTTATGACCCAACTTTTCATTATGAGTTAGCAGTAATATTTAAAGAAGGTTTAAGAAGAATGCATGAAAAGAAAGAAAATATTTTTTATTATATTACTACAATGAATGAAAACTATTCACACCCTGAAATGCCAAAAGATAAAGAATGTGAAGCAGGTATTCTTAAAGGTATGTATAAAATTAGAGAGTTTAATAAATTTAAAAAAACAAAAATTCAATTTTTGGGTTCAGGAACTATTTTAAGAGAAATGATAGCCGGGGCAGAGATATTGCAAAATGAATATGAAATTGATAGCGAGGTTTGGAGTGTAACAAGTTTTAACGAACTTAGAAGAGATGGGATGGAAGTAGAAAGATACAATTTATTAAATCCTGATAAAGAACCAAAAAAATCTTTTGTAGAACAGTGTTTGGGAAAAACTGAAGGTCCGATAATGGCAGCATCAGATTATATGCGAATGCTCCCAGATCAAATAAGGCCCTATATTAATAAAAGCTTTTACTCTTTAGGCACAGATGGATTTGGAAGAAGTGATACTAGAAAAAATTTAAGAAGTTTTTTTGAAGTCGACAAGGAACACGTGGTTACATATGGATTAAGTGTTTTAGCTAAAGAGCAATTAATAGCTTCAAAATATGCTGTAGATGCAATTAAAAAATATAATATCGATAAAGATAAACCAATGCCTACAAAGTTATAAGAATGCCAAATATCGAAGTAAAAGTACCAAATATTGGAGATTTTCAAAATGTAGAAGTAATTGAGGTATTGGTTAAAGAGGGTCAAGATATTAAAAAAAATGATGCCTTAATTACAATTGAAAGTGACAAATCAAGTGTAGAAATTCCCTCAAGTCATGATGGTAAAATAACAAATTTATTTATAAAAGTTGGCGATAAAGTTTCTGAAGGATCTAAAATTTTAGCATTAGATACTGAAAGTTTGATAGAAGATAGTCAAAAACTTGAAGAAGAGAAACCTGAATTTTTAGAAAAATCAATACCATCAGAAAAACAAATAGAAGTTCAGCAAGAAAAATCTTTGCCAATTTCTTACGAAAATAATAATGATGGAAACGCAATGGCATCCCCAAAAGCAAGGAGATTTGCTAGAGAGTTGGGAGTAAATATTAATGATGTAATTGGTAGTGAAAGAAATGGCAGGGTTACCGAGGATGATATTAAGTATTACGTTGCCTCAAGATCTAATAAAATTACAAAATCAGAAACTGTAGAAATTAAAAATCAAAAAAAAATATCTCAAGAATATGCTCATTCAGAGTTTGGAGAGGTAGAAGTAAAAGATATACCTCGAATTAAAAAATTAGCCTCAACTTATTTGATGAATTCATGGTCTAACATTCCGCATGTTACAAATCATGATGAAGCAGACATAACAGAGATGGAACAATTTAGATCTTCATTAACTGATATTTATACTGGTGAAAAAAAAAAAATTACACCTTTAGCTTTTATTGTTAAGGCTTTAGTAGCTACTTTAAAAAACTTTCCAAGTTTCAATTCATCAATTGATGAAATTGAAAATGGTAAAATGACATTAAAAAAATATTTTCATATTGGAATAGCAGTTGATACTCCAAATGGGCTTATGGTTCCCAAGATAAGAAATGCAGATAATAAAAGTATTTCAACAATTAGCAAAGATCTCAAGGAAGTTAGTGATCTTTGTAAAAATTTAAAAATTGATAAAAAAGAATTATTTGGTGGCTCTATGACTATCACTAGTCTAGGAGGTATTGGTGGATCTTTTTTTACTCCAATAATTAATTTTCCAGAGGTTGCAATTTTAGGAGTAGGAAAATCACAAAAAAAACAAATCTATATTGATGGTAAATTTCAAACTAGAATTATGTTGCCAATCTCTTTATCATATGATCATAGAATTATTGATGGTGCAGAAGCTGCAAGATTCAATAATGATTTAAAAGAAAATCTTGGAAAAAATTTTGCTTATAAGTTAGCGGTTTAGACTATGTCAAAATCGATGTCTTTGTTTAGTGCTTTGCTATGCACTTTTATCTGGGGAACAACATTTATTGCTCAAGATACAGGCATGGACAACATTGGGCCCTTTACATTTAACTCTGTGAGATTCTTTGTGGGTTTTTTGGCATTAGTTCCTTTGGTATTTTTTTTTGAGTTTAAGAAAATTAATTCAATAATTAAAAAAGATACAAAAAGCTTTAAAATACTTATTTTTTTAATTGGGCTGTCTTTGTTTTTAGGCTCAGCCCTACAACAGGTTGCTTTAATATATACAGATGTAGCAAACGCAGCCTTTTTTACAATTTTTTATGTTCCGATGGTTCCAATCATTGTTTTTTTTCTGCACAAGAAAGAAATTCATTGGAGTGTTTGGCCATCAGTTCTTTTGTGTGTGTTAGGCGGTTATTTATTAACCAACTTTTATGATGCTACAGTAAGAATGGGTGACAGCTTAGTGTTACTAGGAGCCTTTTTTTGGAGCACTCATATAATTTTCACCGGAATTATAATTAAAAAATATAATTTGCCTCTTACTATTGGTGCACTTCAAACAATTATAGTTGCATTTTTTTCTTTTATAATAGCTCTATTTTATGAAAATTTTATTTTAGTAAATATATTAGAAGAAAAGTTTCAAATAATATATGCAGGAGTATTGTCAGGTGGTTTAGCATTTGTTTTACAAATTTATGCTCAAGAAAATATTTCTCCTGCTCCAGCAGCAATTATTTTTTCTTTAGAAGGTGTATTTGCAACAATTGCAGCTTGGTATTTATTAAACCAAATATTAGATATCAATAATTTGATTGGATGTTTTTTTATATTAGCTGGGGTTTTGTTGTCTCAACTTATGCCACTTTTAAAAAAAAATTAATAATAAATTATTAGAAATAATACAGCAGCAACAAATATTCGGTAAACGACAAATGCATTCATTGAAAACTTATTAATGTAAATTAAAAAAAATTTAACTGTTATGTAAGAAAAAATAAACGAAGAAGCTACAGCTAAAAGTATTAAGTAATTAATTTCAATTGGCTCTTTAATTATATCTTTCAAATTTAAAAAACTTGCACCACCTAATGCTGGTATAGACAATAGAAATGAAATTTTACTAGAATCTACACGATTAAATTTTAAAAATCTAGCAGCCGTAATTGTTATACCCGCTCTACTTACTCCAGGAATTAAAGAAAGAATTTGGAATAAGCCAATGTATAAAATTGATTTTAAATTTAAATCATTAGAAATTTTTTTATCAAAATTATTTTTATCTGCTATAAATAATAAGATACCAAATATTAGTGTTGTCCATGCAATAATTTTTATGTTTCTTAAGTAATGAATTATTCCTGTTTGATATAGAATAAATCCAGCAATAATAACTGGCAAAGATCCAATTAATATTAAAATTAATAATTTTTTATTATCTTTTAAATTTAAAAGATCTTTCCGAAAAAAAAATATAATTGCAGTTAAAGATCCAAGATGTAAACTTACATCTATTAGAAGAGAACTATTTTTAAATCCAAATAGCTGTTCAGTTATTATTAAATGAGCAGATGAACTAATAGGTAAAAACTCTGATACTCCCTGAACTACAGATAAGATAAAAACTTCTATAATATTTTGAACCATTATTGTTTCGTAACTTAAAAATTATCTATGTAAAACAATTCCATTTTTGAATAAGAGCTATGCAAAAAATAGATTTATGTGAATTTACTGAAAAAAAAACTTAATTAAGGTCATAATAATTGACCTATTTTAAGCTTTATTTAATAAAATCAACATATAGTTTGCCATTTAATATTATTTTTTATGTCAGAAAAAATGTTAAAATTTGTAGATATAGGTCAACAAACTCCACCTAAAAGAGAAGTTGAGAATAGAAAAAAAGATTTTGGCGAAATATACAAAGAATTTATTCACGAAAAAGCCTCTGAACAATCAAGCAGATGTTCTCAGTGTGGAGTTCCATTTTGTCAGGTTCATTGCCCACTAAGCAATAATATTCCAGATTGGCTTAAACTAACTGCAGAAGGAAGATTAAAAGAAGCATATGAATTGTCTCAAAGCACAAATAATATGCCAGAGGTTTGTGGTAGGATTTGCCCACAAGATAGACTGTGTGAAGGAAACTGCGTAATTGAACAATCAGGACACGGAACGGTTACTATTGGATCAATAGAAAAATTTATAACTGATACAGCCTGGGAAAATGGCTGGGTTAAACCAATAGAATTAAAAAATGAAAAAAACCAAAGCGTTGGTATAATCGGAGCTGGTCCTGCAGGTTTAGCTGCTGCGGAGGAACTGAGAAAACAAGGATATAAAATAACAATTTATGACCGTTATGATAGAGCAGGAGGTTTATTAATTTATGGAATTCCTAATTTTAAATTAGAGAAATTTGTAGTTGAGAGAAGAACAAAACTTTTAGCAGAAAGTGGGATTGAATTTGTTCAAAATTTTGAAGTAGGAAAAGATGCATCATTAGATCAATTAAGAAAAAAACATGATGCAATATTAATTGCTACAGGCGTTTATAAAGCAAGAGAAATTGATCTACCAGGAAATGATTTAAATAATATTTTTCCTGCGATGGATTTTTTAACAGCATCAAATAAAAAAGGCTTAGGTGATAAAGTTGAATTGTTTGATGAAGGCACATTAAATGCTGAAGGCAAAGATGTTGTTGTAATTGGTGGAGGAGATACAGCAATGGACTGTGTGAGAACATCTATCAGACAAAAAGCTAAATCTGTAAAATGTTTATACAGAAGAGATAAAGAAAATATGCCTGGTTCAGCAAGAGAAGTTGCAAATGCAGAAGAAGAAGGTGTTGAATTTGTTTGGCTATCTAGTCCAAAAGAATTTAAGGGCATAAACAAAATTGAAAAATTAATAGTAGATAAAATTAAACTCGGTGAACCAGATGAATCTGGTAGAAGGAAGCCTGAAATACAAATTAATTCTGATTTTGAGGTTAAAGCTGACATGGTAATCAAAGCTCTTGGTTTTGATCCAGAAGATTTACCAGCCTTATTTGATTGTAATGATTTACAAATATCTAAATGGGGAACAGTAAAAATTGATTTTGATACAATGGAAACAAACTTAAAAGGAGTTTTCGCAGCTGGAGATATAGTTAGAGGAGCTTCACTTGTTGTGTGGGCTATTAAAGATGGAAGAGATGTTGCGAAGTCTATTAAAAATTACTTAGAGAATAAAAGTTTAAGACAACCAAAAGTAGCTTAGTGAAAAAATATTTCAAAAATTTAGATCTATTAAAAAAAAACCATGTTTACTCGGAAGAAATGGAGCATGATGCCTGTGGTGTTGGTTTAATTGCGTCTACAGAGGGCAAAAAATCTAGAAAAGTCGTAGAATATGGAATTGAAGCACTAAAAGCAGTTTGGCACAGAGGAGCAGTAGATGCGGATGGAAAAACTGGTGATGGAGCTGGTATTCATGTTGAGATTCCTAAAGACTTTTTCATAGAGAAAATTGAAGTTACTGGACATTTTTTTGATAACTCAGAAATTTGTGTTGGAATGATTTTTCTACCAAGAAATGATTATTCTGCCCAAGAAAGTTGTAAGACTATTGTCGAGAGCGAATTAACTAAAAATAATTTCAGCATATATGGTTGGCGACAAGTTCCAGTGAACCCAAAAGTATTAGGGGAAAAAGCTTTTCAAACAATGCCTGAAATTATTCAGGTGTTATTTAAATCAAATGATCCAGATTTATTAAACAAAGAACTTGAACGTAAGATTTATGAAACAAGAAGAAAAATAGAAAATCAAGCCATCAAAGTATCATTAAATAATTTTTACATTTGTTCACTAAGTTCTAAATCAATTATTTATAAAGGAATGTTCCTTGCTGAAGCGATTGCAGAATTTTATTTAGATCTTAAAGATGAAAGGTTCATTTCAAGATATGCAATTTTTCATCAAAGATTTTCAACAAACACTGCCCCTAGTTGGAATTTGGCCCAACCTTTTAGAGCAATTGCACACAATGGAGAGATAAATACATTTAGAGGCAATAAAAATTGGATGAAAGTTCATGAACAAGAAATGAATAGTCCACTATTTGAAGATATTGAAAATTTAAAGCCTGTAATTCAACAAGGCACATCAGACTCAGCTGCATTAGATAATGTTTTTGAACTTTTAAATATATCAGGTCAACCAGCGCCATTAGCAAAATTAATGCTGGTTCCTGATGCTTGGTCAAAAAAAAGTAAAATTTTACCTAAAGATCATCAGCAATTATTTAATTTCTTGAATAGTACAATGGAGCCATGGGATGGACCAGCTGCAATTGCGGCTACTGATAATGAATGGGTTATTGCTGCAAATGATAGAAATGGATTGAGACCACTAAGGTATGCAATTACAAAAGATAAATTACTTTTTGCAGGATCTGAAACCGGCATGATTGAGCTGAATGAAAAAAAGATATTATCTAAAGGTAGATTGGGTCCTGGCGAGATAATTGGAGTTAGAATTGAAAAAGGAAAAGTTTTTAATAATGATAAAATTAAAGATTTCTTAGCTAAAGAATACAAGCATTTTAATTCACAGATTGTCGATCTAGATGAAAAGTTAACAATTTCTAATGAAAAGAATATTTTTTCGGGAGACGATCTTCGAAGAAGACAGTATACTTTTGGTATTAGTCTTGAGGATCTAGAGTTAATTCTTCATCCAATGGCTGAGGATGCCAAAGAAGCCACAGGTTCCATGGGTGATGATACTCCATTGGCAGTATTGTCAGATAAATATCGTCCTCTTTATCATTTTTTTAGACAAAATTTTAGCCAGGTTACAAATCCACCTATCGACTCTTTGAGAGAAAATAAAGTTATGAGTTTAAAAACTAGATTTGGTAATCTAGGTAATATTCTTGATTTTGACACTTTAACAAAAGAAAATATTTACGTATTAAATAGTCCAATTTTGTCTAATTCTCAGTTTGAGAAGTTTATTAATTTTTTTGGCAAAAACTCTATAGTTATTGATTGTACATTTGATAAAAATGGTAACCTATCTGATGCAATAGATAAAATTCAAAAAGATGCAGAAATAGCTGTAAGACAAGGTGTAACACAATTAATTTTAAGCGATAAAAGTTTATCAGATACAAAGCTTCCAATACCGATGTTGTTATGTGTTGGAGCAATCAATACGTTTTTGATACAAAAAAAATTAAGAGGGTATGTCTCTATAAACGTACAATCAGGTGAAGCATTAGACACACACTCTTTTGCTACTTTAATAGGAGTAGGGGCAACAACTGTAAATCCTTATCTTGCATTTGATAGCTTATATCAAAGATTTGAAAAAAAATTATTTGGACAATTTAGTTTTGATGATTGTGTCGAAAGATATATTAAATCTGTAAATGCCGGCTTGTTAAAAATAATGTCTAAAATGGGTATATCTGTAATAAGTTCTTACAGAGGTGGATGTAATTTTGAAACTGTAGGTTTGAGCAGAACCATTGTGGCAGATTATTTTCCAGGTGTGGTTTCTAAAATTTCAGGAATTGGTCTAACAGGTATTGAAACAAAGATTAGAGAGATACATAAAGAGGCATTTGAAAGCACAGATACTATACTTCCAATTGGAGGAATTTATAGATATAGGAAAAATGGAGAAACACATCAGTATCAAGGAAAATTAATTCATTTACTACAAAGTGCTGTTGGATCAAATTCTTATGAGGCATATAAAAAGTATGCAAAAGGTATTTATGATTTACCACCGATTAATTTAAGAGATTTAATAGATTTTAGAAAAAAGAAACTCACAGCACCGATTGATATTTCAGAGGTAGAACCAATTGAAAGTATTTTAAAAAGATTTGGCAGCGGAAGTATGTCTCATGGAGCTTTATCAAAAGAAGCTCACGAAACTCTAGCAATTGGCATGAATAGAATTAAAGGTGCCTCATGCAGTGGAGAAGGAGGTGAAGATGAAGCTAGATTTAAAATAATGGAAAGTGGTGATACTGCAAATTCAAGAGTTAAACAAATTGCTTCAGCAAGATTTGGGGTCACTATCAATTATTTAAATAACTGTAATGAAATTGAAATTAAGATAGCTCAAGGTGCAAAACCAGGTGAAGGTGGTCAATTACCAGGTTTTAAAGTAACCGAGGAGATTGCAAGATTAAGGCATTCAACACCCGGAGTATCACTAATTTCTCCACCACCTCATCATGATATTTATTCAATCGAAGATTTGGCTCAACTAATTTATGATCTAAAACAAGTTAATCCTAAAGCCAGAATAGGAGTGAAATTAGTTGCCTCATCAGGAGTTGGAACTATAGCAGCAGGAGTTGCTAAAGCAAAAGCAGATATAATTTTGATTTCTGGTCACAATGGTGGAACTGGAGCAACTCCACAAACAAGTGTTAAGTATGTTGGTATCCCATGGGAAATGGGCTTAACAGAGGCTAATCAAGTTCTTACATTAAATAATTTGAGACACAAAGTAACTTTGAGAACAGATGGTGGAATAAAAACAGGAAGAGATGTTGTAATTGCTGCAATGATGGGTGCTGAGGAGTACGGAGTAGCCACAACCGCATTAGTTGCAATGGGATGTATTATGGTTAGACAGTGTCATTCAAATACATGTCCGGTAGGAGTTTGCACTCAAGACGAAAAATTAAGAGAAAAATTTACTGGTACACCAGATAAAGTTGTAAATCTTTTTACATTTATAGCTACGGAGGTTAGAGAAATTCTTGCAAGTTTAGGTTTTAAATCTTTAAATGAAATTATTGGAAGAACTGATTTATTAATGCAAGTCAGTAAAGCATCACCAAATCTTGATGATTTAGATTTAAATCCATTGTTTGTACAAGCTGATCCAGGGGAAAATAAAAGATATTGTGAGAGCCAAGAAATTAATAATGTACCAGATACGTTAGATCAAAAAATTTGGCCTGAAATTGAAAAAAAATTAGATAAGTCTGAAAAAATTTTAGAAGAATTTGAAATTAAAAACACCAATAGAGCGGTAGGTACTAGAATATCGTATCATTTGTATAAAAAGTATGGAAATGAAAAATTAGATAATAATTTTTTAACACTTAATTTTAAAGGGTCTGCAGGACAATCATTCGGAGCTTTTGCAACAAAAGGATTAAAACTAGTTTTAAAGGGTGATGCAAATGATTATGTAGGAAAAGGTCTCTCAGGAGCAACTATTTCAATAAAACTCTCTGATGAAAGTAATCTAATTTCAAACGAAAATACTATAATAGGAAATACCGTACTTTATGGTGCTACTTCAGGAAGCTTATTTGCTGCAGGGCAAGCTGGTGAAAGATTTGCAGTAAGAAACTCTGGAGCCACTGCAGTGATAGAAGGATGTGACTCAAATGGTTGTGAATATATGACCGGAGGTACTATTGTTATTTTAGGAGATGTTGGAGATAACTTTGGAGCAGGAATGACCGGTGGTATGGCTTTTATTTATGACACAAACAATCAATTTGAAAAGAAAGTAAATCCGGAATCAGTGATATGGCAAAATTTAGAGACTGATTATTGGATAAATTATCTAAAAGATTTAGTAGAACAACATTTTAAAGAAACAAATTCTAATTTATCAAAAAAAATAATTGAAAATTTTGAAGAGGAAATAAAAAATTTTATTCAAGTTTGTCCTAAAGAAATGGTTAATAAATTAAAAAATCCAATAAGCTTAAAACCAGCTATCAAAGAAGTTAGCTAGAGCATTTCTTTTAGTTCTTTTGAAATTATTTTAAGCCATTTTTTAGAAGAAAGACTATGATCCCCATTTTTAACAACAAGCATTTTTTTTTGAGCTCTAGGAAAAATTTTCAAAACTTTTTTTGAATAAGATACAGGGACCACTTCATCTTTTTCTCCATGCACCATAGTAATTTTAGTTTTTATGTTTATAGGTTTATTTAAAACAATATTTTTTCGTCCATCTTTAATTAGTTGATAAGTAATTGGATATTCATAGTTTCCATGTTTAAGATAATAAATTCCTTTTTTTATTGTTTCACGTTTCATTTTTTTTGTAAATTTTTTCCACATTAAATTTTCTAAAAATTCAGGAGCTGAACCTATTCCTAAAAAACCCTTAATTTGATTTTTAAAGTTTTTAAATTGATTTAATGAGATCCACGCTCCCATACTAGAGCCAATTAGAATAAAATTATTTCTTTTAACAATTTTTTTTATAAGCAAATGAGTTTGTCTGCTCCATTTTGAAATATTTCCCTTGGTGAATTTACCTGAAGATTTTCCGTGTCCTGAGTATTCTAAAGCTAAAAAGCCAAGACCATGCTTTTTTGAAAAATTTAAGAAATATTTTGGTTTTTCACCTTCTAAATCTGACATAAAACCATGTAAAAAAACTATATATGTCTTGTTTTTTTTTGTAATTTTTAGATATCTTATTTTTTGTGTTTTAGAGGTTTGGTAGTAACTAAAATTTGCCATTATAGTTTTTATATAACATCAATTAATATAAGATCATATCAAATGCCATCTAATTTTAAAGTTTTACAAGTTATTCCAAAGCTCGGTTATGGAGGTGCTGAGACCGGTTGTTATGATATTGCACATTACTTGCCAGAAAATAATTGTGGATCATTTATAATAACAAGCGGTGGAGAATTAATAAAATTTATTGATAAAAAAAAAGTAAGATTAATAAAACTTCCAGTTCATAGCAAGAACCCTCTATTAATTTTAATTAATGGATTAATAATTTCGTTAATTATATTATTTTATAAAATTGATATTGTTCATGCTAGAAGTAGAGCGCCTGCATGGTCATGCTTACTTGCAAGTAAATTAACAGGTAAGAAATTTGTAACTACTTTTCATGGGACATATAATTTTAAAAGTAAACTTAAGCAATTTTATAATTCTGTGATGGTAAGATCTGATTTAATTATTGCTGGTTCAAATTTTATTTTTTCACACATAAATCAAAATTATTCTAAATATTTAGATTTAAAAAAAAAACTTTTAGTAATTTTTAGAGGAATAAATGTAGATTATTTTGATGCTGGAACAAAATTGGAGAATGATGAAAAAAGATTACTAAAAACTTGGGATATACACAAAGATAAAAAAATTATTTTATTACCAGGTCGTCTAACTTCATGGAAAGGACAGGAGCTTTTTTTAGAAGCAATTAATTTAGTAAACATCGAGTTAGGATATGAAGCATTTTATGGAGTAATTTTAGGTAGTGACCAGGGAAGAGATCTTTATAAAAAAAAATTAATAGAAATTACAGAACAGTATAGAATGAACAAACAAATTAAATTTATTGATCATTGTAATGATATGGCTCTAGCGTATAAAGTTTCTGACATTATAGTCTCATCTTCTATTGAGCCCGAGGCTTTTGGGAGAGTATCAGTTGAAGCTCAATCAATGCAAAAAGTAATCATTGCAAGCAATATTGGAGGTTCGAATGAAACAGTCATTGATGGCAAAACAGGCTTTTTGTTTCAGGCTGGAGACCCAAAGTCTTTAAGCAGGGTTATTTTAAAAGTATTAAATATGAATGATGCTTCTTTAAAATTAATTGGTTCTGAGGGTAGAAAAAATATTATTAAAAAATTTAATGTTGAAAAAATGTGTTTTTCAACTTATTCAGAATACAAAAAAATATTAAACTGATGCCAAAAATTACTTTACCAGATGGAAATAGTCTTAATTTTGATAACCATGTAACAGGGTTACAGGTTGCAGAAAAGATCAGTAAATCATTAGCAAAACAAGCTATGGTTATAAGTGTAAATGGTGAATTAAAAGATCTTGATCACAAAATCTCTAGTGATTGTTCAGTAAAAATTTTTACTTCTAAAAACGAAGAGGGTTTAGACACAATAAGACATGATACTGCTCATATATTGGCAATGGCGGTACAAGAATTATTTCCTGGAACTCAAGTAACGATTGGTCCTGTAATTGAAAATGGTTTCTATTATGACTTTGCAAGAAAACAACCTTTCACTGAAGAAGATTTATTAAAGATTGAAAATAAAATGAAAGAGATTGTCGATCGAGATGAAATTACTAAAAGAGAAGTTTGGGATAGAGAAAGAGCGATAAAGCATTTTAGAGATAAGGGAGAAATATATAAAGCTGAGCTAATAGAAAGTATCCCTGCTGGAGAAGAAGTTTCAATATATTTTCACGGTGATTGGCATGATCTTTGTAGAGGACCTCATCTTGCTTCAACTGGCAAAATAGGAAAATTTTTTAAATTAATGAAAGTTTCAGGAGCTTATTGGCGAGGAGATTCCAATAATGAGATGCTTCAGAGGATATATGGAACTAGCTGGGCAACTCAAAAAGATTTAGATGACTATTTAAAAAGAATAGAAGAAGCCGAAAAAAGAGATCATAGAAAACTTGGAAAAGAAATGGATCTATTCCATTTTAGAGAAGAAAGCCCTGGTTCAGTTTTTTGGCATGAAAAAGGATGGACTTTATTCCAAAAATTAATTTCTTACATGAGATCTAGGCAAGATGATGCTGGTTATAAGGAGGTCAATACACCTGAAGTTTTAGATAGATCTTTATGGGAAAAATCTGGACATTGGGAAAAATATGGTGAACACATGTACACCTCAACAACGCCTGATGAAAAAGTTTTTGCTATAAAACCAATGAATTGTCCTGGTCATGTTCAGGTTTTTAATCAAGGACTCAAAAGTTATAGGGACCTTCCACTTAGAATTTCAGAATTTGGAAAAGTGCATAGATACGAACCATCCGGATCACTACATGGGCTTTTAAGGGTAAGAGCTTTTACTCAAGATGATGCACATATATTTTGTACTGAAGATCAAATCACTAGTGAATGTTTAATAGTAACAAATTTAATTCTAGATATTTACAAAGAGCTTGGGTTTGAAAATGTTATTTTAAAATATTCAGATAGACCAGATTTAAGAGTTGGTGATGATAGTGTTTGGGATAAAGCGGAATCTGCTTTATTAGATGCTGTAAAAGCATCAAAGCTTGAATATACAATTAATAAAGGTGAGGGTGCTTTTTATGGTCCTAAAATTGAATTTGTTTTAAGAGATGCCATAGGTAGAGATTGGCAATGTGGAACTTTGCAAGTTGATTTAAATTTACCTGGCAGACTAGATGCATCATATGTTGACAAGGATGGTATTAAAAAAGTTCCAGTAATGCTTCATAGAGCTTTATTTGGTTCTTTAGAAAGATTTATAGGTATATTGATAGAGCATTATGCTGGAAAATTTCCTTTTTGGATATCTCCTTTGCAGACTGTTGTAATCCCTATATCAGAAGATTTTGAAAATTATGCTGTTGAAGTTGCTAATAAAATTAAAAAAGTAGGAATAAGTTCCGCTGTAGATTTAAAAAAACACAATTTAAATTACAAAATTAGAGATCATTCTTTAGCAAAAATACCTCTTTTATTAATTTGTGGTAAAAAAGAAGTTGACAGTAACAGTGTAACGATTAGAAGGTTGGATAGTAATAAACAAGAAAACATGGATTTAGATTTATTCTTAAAAACTTTCTCTGCTTTAAATAAAGCATCATCAAACTAAGTGGTAGATTTCAAACAAAATTATTTTCAAAAACGAACAAAGGATAGAGGTCCAAGATATAATAATCGGATTTCATCTCCAGAAGTGCAAGTTATTGGTAGTGATGGAGAAAATCTTGGTGTACTGAACACTAATGAAGCAATTTCTATGGCCAAAAATCAAGGTTTGGATTTAATTGAAATTGCACCTAATGCTAATCCACCAGTTTGTAAAATTATGGACATGGGTAAATATAAATATGATGCCCAAAAAAAAGCAAATTTAGCAAAAAAGAAACAAAAAATTGTAGCTCTTAAAGAAATTAAAATGAGACCTGTAACAGAAACTCATGATTATGAGTTTAAAGTTAAAAATGCTAAAAAATTTATTTCAAAAGGAGATAAAGTTAAATTTACAATACGATTTAAGGGCCGAGAACTTCAACACTCACATTTGGGTAATGAGTTAATGAATAAAATTAAGGAAGATATGAAGGATATCGGCAAGATAGAGCTCCATCCAAAATTTGATGGAAAGCAAATGATCATGGTAATTCAGCCTTTATAGGCTTTAATAGTGGTTGTAAATTAATAACAATCTTTGTATAACACCGCAGAATTATGCCAAAACTTAAAACAAAAAGCTCTGCAAAAAAAAGATTTAAAATCTCTGCAACGGGAAAAGTCATGACTGCCCAAGCTGGTAAAAGACATGGCATGATAAAAAGAACAAATTCTCAAATTAGAAAATTAAGAGGCACTACTGCGATGTCAAAACAAGATGGAAAAATTGTTAAATCGTATATGCCCTACAGTTTAAGAGGTTAATATGGCAAGAGTTAAAAGAGGTGTAACTAGCCGAGCAAAACATAAAAAAGTTTTAAAAGCTGTCAAAGGTCAATGGGGCAGAAGAAAAAATACAATTAGAGTTGCAAAGCAAGCTATGGAAAAAGCTATGCAATATGCTTATAGAGATAGAAGAAATAAAAAGAGAGAATTTAAATCGTTGTGGATTCAAAGAATTAATGCAGGTGTTAGAGCAGAAGGATTAACTTATTCTAAATTTATCAATGGTCTTAATAAGTGTGGAATTAAAATTGATAGAAAAATATTAGCAGAAATAGCATACGATAGTCCAGAAGCCTTTAAAACTATAGTTCAAAAAGCTCAATCAGCTTTAAATTAATCTTCACTATTGTTTTTATTGGGTGAGGAAATAATCTGTTAAAATGTCAGATATTAAAAAAATAAAAGACGAATATTTATCAAAATTAAAATCAAAAATTGATATCAATCAAGTCAATCAAATCAAAACAGAGTTGTTTGGTAAAAATGGTTTAATTTCATCTCAGTTTAAAAATATAGGCTCAGTTGCAGAGACTGAAAGAAAAAAATTTGCAGCTGATCTAAATTCTATAAAAGATGAGCTCCAAGATTTAATTAATTCAAAAGTTAATGAAATAGAAACAGCTGAGATAAATGAAAAATTAGCAAAAGAAAAAGTAGATATTACTCTTCCAGAAAGATCATTTGTTCAAGGTAAAATTCATCCTGTTTCACAAACTATAGATGAAATTTCCTCTATATTTTCAGAAATTGGTTTTAGTGTTGAAGAAGGTCCGGATGTTGAAAATGAATATTATAACTTTACAGCCTTAAATACTCCAGACAATCATCCTGCTAGAGACATGCATGACACTTTTTATCTCGATGAGAATAAAGAATTTTTATTAAGAACCCATACTTCACCAGTCCAAATAAGAACTATGCTTAAAGAAAAGCCACCTTATAAGATTATTGCGCCTGGAAGAACTTATAGATCTGATAGTGACCAAACGCATGCTCCAATGTTCCATCAAGTAGAAGGTTTGCATATTGATAAAGATATCAACATGGGTCATTTAAAAGGCTGCTTAAATTATTTTATCAAAGAATTTTTTGAGGTTGATAAAATTAAAATGAGATTTAGACCAAGTCATTTTCCATTTACAGAGCCATCAGCTGAAGTTGATATTGGTTATGAAATAAAAGATGGAAAGATAGTAATTGGAGAAGGTGATAAATGGCTTGAAATATTAGGTTGTGGAATGGTTCATCCAAATGTTTTAAAAAATGCAAAAGTCGACCCTTTAAATTATCAAGGATATGCTTTTGGCATAGGAATAGATCGACTAGCAATGTTGAAATACGGCATTAACGATTTAAGAGCCTTCTTTGAGTGTGATTATAGATGGTTAAATCATTATGGCTTTGATCCTCTAGATGTACCAACTAGTTATAGAGGTCTTAGTCGATGAAAATAACTTTTGATTGGCTTAAAGACCACCTAGATACGAATTTTAGTGAAGATCAGTTATTAGAAAAATTAACAGATATTGGTTTGGAAGTAGAAAGCGTTGAAAAGCCTTCTAGTGATCTAGAAAAATTTTTAGTTGCTAAGATTTTAAAAACAGAGCCTCATCCAGATGCAGATAGATTGAAAATTTGTGATGTAGATATTGGAAATCAAAATATTTTAAAAGTTGTATGTGGCGCACCAAACGCAAGGGAAGGTTTAATAACAATTTATGCACCTCCTGGAGCGGTAATACCAAAGAATAAAATGAAGTTAGTGGTTGCTAAAATTAGAGGGATAACTTCACATGGGATGCTTTGTTCTGAATCTGAATTAAATTTATCCGAAGATAGCGAAGGTATAATAGAACTTAATGAAAAAAATTATGCAAATAAAGTTGGTGAAAATTATTTTTCAAAAAATACTACAAATATAATTGATATATCCATTACACCTAATAGACCAGATTGTTTAGGTGTTAAAGGAATTGCTAGAGATTTAGCAGCCGCAGGTTTTGGAAAATTAAAAAATTTAAAGACTAATAAAATTAATTCAAAAGAAAAACAGTCTGTAAGTGTAAAAATTATAAATGAAAAAAATCAAGGCTGTTCTTTCTTTGGTAGCTGTTTGATAACTAATGTTAAGAACACTCAAAGTCCAGACTGGTTAAAAGAAAAAATAATTTCAATAGGTCAAAAACCGATCTCAGCAATAGTTGACATTACCAATTATGTTATGTTTGATTTAAATAGGCCCTTACACGCTTATGATGCTGATAAAATAGATAAAGGAATCGTAGTTCGAAATTCAAAAAAAGGTGAAAGTTTTAAGGCACTAGATAATAAAGATTATAAACTAGAGAATGATATGTGTGTTATCTCAGATAATACAGGAGTTCTTGGTCTGGGTGGAATTATTGGAGGTGAACGTTCAGGCACAGAATTAGATACAAAGAATGTATTAATCGAGTCTGCTTACTTTGATCCAAGATCAGTAAGAAAAACCGCTAAACAACTTAATATTGATACTGATGCAAAATTTAGATTTGAGAGAGGTATTGACCCTTTATCCATAGAGCAAGGATTAAATAGAGCAGCTGAACTTATTGTTGAAATTTGTGGAGGATCCGTAAGTAGTATTGATGTCCAATCAATTAAGGAATTTAAAAATACTATCATAGATTTCAATCCAGAATCTTTTAAAAAAATTACTGGATTTGAAATTTCAAATAAAGAAATTTTAGAAATATTGAATAATTTAGGTTTTATTGTTGAAAAGAAAAAAAATATTCTTTCATTAACAGTCCCAAGTTGGCGACCTGATATAAATCAAGAAATTGATATTATCGAAGAGTTAGTCCGAATAAGTGGCTATGACAAGATTGAAATAATTCAGCCTACAAAAGTTAGAAATAAACCAACTTTAAATAAATCTCAAAAATTATTTCATTTCTTGCAAAGAGCTGTTGCATCCAAAGGTTATCTTGAAGCTATTACCTGGTCTTTCTCGGATTCCAAAATTAATGAATTGTTTTGCAAAAATAAAAATCAATCAAAAATTGTTAATCCAATTAGTGCAGATCTAAATGTTTTAAGAAATTCTATTTTTTCAAATTTAATTATTTATCTAAATAAAAATATTAATCGAGGCTTTAAAGATTTGGCTTTGTTTGAAATAGGCCCAATATTTAATGGAACAAAACCTGGAGAACAAGAAACTGTATTAACTGGTCTAAAAGCTGGAAAAATTTCAAGATCATCTTGGTTAGAAAAATCAAGAAATGTAGATGTTTTTGATATAAAAAAAGATGTAATACAGACTTTAGTTGAAGCTGGATATCATAAATCTAAACTTTATATCGATGACCAAACCCCTGATTATTATCATCCTGGAAAATCAGGTAGAATATTTTTAAACAAAGGTAAAGAAAATCTTGCAGCATATTTTGGTGAGATACATCCTAATATTTTAAAAAAAATTGACATTAAAACAGAGGCCTTGATGGGATTTGAAATTTTTTTAGATAATTTAAAAGTCACAAAAAAATCTTTAAAAGATCAAAAGACAAAATATGAAACTTCAGACTTTCAGAAATCAGAAAGAGATTTTGCATTCATAGTCGATAAAAAAATAGAAGCTCAAGAAATTTTAGAAGTCATTAATAACATTGATAAAGAATTAATAAAAAATTCAAATATATTTGATGTGTATGAAGGTGAAAATATACCTAGTGATAAAAAATCTGTAGCAATAAACTTAACTATTCAATCATCAGATAAAACTCTTAATGATGATGATTTAGATAGAATTAATAAATTAGTGATCGAAACTGTTGAAAAGAAGATCGGTGCAAAAATTAGATCATAAGCAATGGATAAAATCGATCATATAAGAAACTTTGCGATAATTGCGCATATTGATCATGGAAAATCTACAATAGCAGATAG